>CAYOYI010000394.1:0-4133 GCA_964408105.1 uncultured Chitinophagaceae bacterium
ACAGGTGGCGCTTTTTCACCGCTTGAAGGCTCCTTTTTAGAACTGTCATCGCTTTTTGCCGTCTCAGTTTGCGATTGTTCCGCTGATGCAGTCGTTTTCCGTTGGCAACTGCTTGCAACAACTGCGAGCACTATCATCAATATCCATGCTTTAATATGTGTATTCATTTCCGAAATTTTATGCTGTAAAATTAGTGACTCAATTCGCAACGCCTGCGCAAATCATTCGTATTTTCTAAAAAGGCTTTCTTTTTTCATTTGTAAAACACCCTTTATTGCCTCCTGGGTTATGGCCATATTCATTTTTGATACGCCAAGTTTGCGGTCAACAAAAGTTATGGGCACTTCCCTGATTTTAAACCCATGTTTCCAGGCCGTGAATTTCATCTCAATCTGAAATGCGTATCCGATGAATTTTATTTTGTCGAGGTCAATCGTCTCCAGAACTTTCCTCCTGTAAGCTACAAAGCCGGCAGTGGTGTCTTTGCACGGAAGAAACGTGACAAGCCTGACGTAAACCGATGCAAAATAAGAAAGCAATATTCTGCTGACCGGCCAGTTCACCACCTTTCCGCCTTTAATATACCGTGAACCTACCGCAACATCCGCTCCTTGTGTATTGCAGGCTTCGTACAGCCGAACCAGGTCATCCGGATTATGCGAAAAATCCGCATCCATCTCAAAGATGTATCGATAATGTCTTTTCAAAGCCCACTTGAAGCCATGAATGTAAGCGGTGCCCAATCCCAGTTTTCCTGATCGCTCTTCGATGAAAAGTTTTCCGCTGTATTCAGGCATTAGATTTTTTACCAGTTCTGCAGTTCCGTCAGGTGAGCCGTCATCAATGATAAGAACATGGAAGGCAATAGGCAATGAAAATACCTTCCGGATCATTGCCGTGATGTTTTCTTTCTCGTTATAGGTTGGTATAATGACTAAGAGGTCGCTCACGCAAAATTGATGTTCGATACAGTTCTTCCTTTGGCAGTTAGACGTTCAAATTGGGTGAAATGACCCTGAAAAGCAATCCAAAGGTAATTAATTAGACAAACCGAATCACAATGAATTCGTTAACGTTAGTTAACCGCGGTTTCAACGTCAGCAGTTACCGGTTCAGGGTTTTTTTTAAAGTCAAGAGCAGCTCTTATAAAGCTGACAAACAGAGGATGTGGATTGTCAACGGTGATTTTTAGTTCCGGGTGAAATTGCGTGCCGATGAACCAGGGATGCCCCTTCAATTCCATGATCTCCACAAGGTTGCTGTCCGGATTGACACCGGTGGCTATCATCCCGGCATCCTCAAATTGAGATAGATATTTATTGTTGAATTCAAAACGGTGCCTGTGGCGCTCTGAAATTTTGCTTGTACCATAAATCTTGTGCGTCAGCGTATCTTCCACAATGTCGCAGGCGTAAGCTCCGAGCCGCATTGTTCCTCCCATGTTAACGACATGCTTTTGCTCCTCCATCATGTCAATGATCGGATGCGGAGAGTTTTTATCTATCTCTGTTGAATTGGCGCCTTCAAGTCCCAGCACATTTCTTGCAAATTCAACCGTGGCACATTGCATTCCGAGACAGATGCCGAAAAACGGAATATTGTTCTCTCTTACATATTTGATTGCGCTGATCTTTCCTTCAATGCCTCTTGTGCCAAAGCCGGGGGCAACCAGCACACCGTGCAATCCGCCCAGCTTCTGCTCAACATTTTCCTCAGTTATATTTTCCGAATGAATGCTTTCAATACTGACTTTGCACTCATTTGCTGCGCCTGCATGGGTAAATGATTCGAGTATGGACTTATAAGCGTCTTGCAACTCTACGTATTTACCTACCAGACCAATCCTTACATTCGACCTTGGATTTTTAAGCCTGTGGAGATAGTCTTTCCACTTCTCGAGGTCAGCGGGACTTTTCGATGAAAGTCTCAATTTGGAAAGAACAGTTTTATCCAGATTTTCTTTTTGAATATCAAAAGGCACATCATAGATCGTTTCACAATCACGCGCCTGGACGACCGAATTGATATTCACGTTGCAGAAAAGCGCCAGTTTGCGCCTGATGTCTTTAGACAGCGGATGCTCTGTGCGGCAAACCAAAATATCAGGCTGCACCCCGTTTTTCAGCATTTCTTTTACTGAATGTTGTGTAGGCTTGGTTTTCAATTCCTTGGCTGCCTTTAAGTAAGGAATAAGTGTGAGCAGAATTACAAGACAATTTTGCGGACCAAGTTCCCAGCGAAGCTGTCTCACTGTTTCGATGTAGGGCAAGGATTCTATATCCCCTACGGTTCCGCCTAATTCTGTTATGATTATGTCGTATTTCCCGTCCTGGCCCAGCAGCAGCATCCTTCTTTTTATCTCATCGGTGATATGCGGAATCACCTGCACCGTTTTCCCGAGATAGTCGCCTGCACGTTCCTTTTCTATCACTGACTGGTAAATACGCCCTGTGGTGACATTGTTTGCCTGTGAGGTGGGAATGTTCAGAAACCTTTCATAGTGCCCGAGATCGAGATCGGTCTCAGCGCCATCTTCGGTGACGTAACATTCTCCATGCTCATAGGGATTCATTGTACCCGGGTCAACATTGATGTAGGGATCAAATTTTTGGATGGTTACCTTGTAACCTCTTGCCTGAAGCAGCTTTGCAAGCGAAGCAGCGAGGATTCCTTTCCCGAGGGAAGAAGTAACACCACCAGTAACAAAGATGTGCTTCGCCATGAGGGAAAGTTTTCCCAAAGTTAAGAAAATCTTAAACCCATGCAATCAAGGAAAAACTGCAATCTTTAGTGGATAATGGGCTTTCGCACCTATACAGACCAGCTCGGCAGAAATGTTGAAATCTCGTTTCCTCCGAAGCGTATTATTTCTCTTGTGCCTTCACAAACTGAACTGCTGGCTTATATAGGACTCGAAGATGAAGTCACTGGCATCACCAAGTTTTGCATTCATCCTGAGGATTGGTTTAAAAGCAAAAAAAGGGTAGGGGGAACGAAAAAGTTGAATCTTGAAATCATCAGGAAACTCAATCCTGATTTGATCATTGGAAACAAGGAGGAAAATGAGCAAATACAGATACAAGAGTTAATGAAAGAGTATCCTGTATGGATGAGCGACATAAAAAGCCTTGAGGATGCGCTTGAAATGATCCTTTCGATTGGTGAATTAACAAGCCGGAAGGAGAAGTCAGTTGAACTTATGTCCGAAATAAAACTCCGGTTTTCTAAGCTGCAACCTGCTAAAAAACAAAAGCGCGCTGCTTATTTCATCTGGCAAAAACCTTACATGGTTGTCGCTGGAGATACTTTTATAAATGACATGATGCGCAGATGCGGATTTGATAATGTGTTTGCCAATGGAAGCGAACGCTATCCTGAAGTTACTGCTGAAGAGATTGCCGCAGCAAAACCTGAAGTGATACTGCTTTCATCAGAGCCTTTTCCCTTTAAGAAGAAGCATGTTGCAGAATTCAAATTTATCTGCCCTGAATCTGGGGTGCAATTGGTGGATGGAGAAATGTTTTCGTGGTATGGGAGCAGGCAGCTGAAGGCTGTGGATTATTTTCAGGAATTAATTGGTAATTTGAAAATGTGAAAGACATTGAAGCCCCGGCACTATTGGCCTTTGAGGCTGATATAGTAACCAGAACTTTCTCAGATTGGCTGGTGGCTCATACTTCTTTTTTGAAGCCCCTGCATCGCTACGAAGGCATTCTTGCATTGGAAAGGACTCGCCTGATCTTTAAAGGCACCGATGTTAAGACCAAAGAGTTTTTCGAGATGATAATCGCAAAGGACGAGATCGAGCAGTTGTATTGCGGTTTCGATGAGGTCTATTCTGTTTTTGAAACACGCGGGCTTGGCTTGCTCTGGAAACCCCTTCGCATCACCTTTGCCAAAGCAGGCAAGGAGGCTCAAATTTATCTCGTCATTAATTTCAGATGGGGTGTTGCGGACAATAAGCAATGGTTTGAATTGCTGAAAGCGTGGCTGAGCTAAGTTTCTCTAAGCCATTAGTTATCAGGATAATGAGGCTTTTGACATAAGATAATAGTAGCATTTCCGAAACCTCTGATTTACCTTTGCATTTCAGTATTTTTGCAAAACATAAAAATAACTCATGTCAGTGAAGA
>CAYOYI010000395.1:0-4132 GCA_964408105.1 uncultured Chitinophagaceae bacterium
ATGAAAATATTTTTTCAACTATCGCTCCTGCTCATTTGTAGTTACGCTTTTAGCCAACTGTCTCCGGGCGTTGACTCCATTACGATGCGTGACGGCAAAAAAATAGCGGTGGACATTTATCCCGCATCAACCGGAGTTCCGGCTCCAACCATCCTGATTCAAACTCCCTACAATCGCCAGGCTTACAGGATAACCGGGCTGCCATTGTTTCGCTTTAATACAATGAGGCCTTATGCTGTTGTTATTGCCGATTGGCGATGTTTCTACGGCTCATCAATAGCGTGTATCGCTCAACCGAAACGCGGGGAAGATGGATATGATCTTGTTCAGTGGATTGTAGCCCAGTCATGGTCAAATGGAAAAGTCGGAACATGGGGGCCTTCTGCGTTAGGTAAAATTCAATACCAAACAGCACGCGAGCATCCGTCCGGATTGGTCTGTGCAGTGCCGTTGGTAGCAGGTTCACAATTCAATTACCAGGAATATTTTCCCGGTGGAGCAGCACGAACCGAATACATTGAACAATTGGACGCTCTGGGATTCGGGCTGTCAACAGTGATGTATAATAATACCGTTTACAACAATGTGTGGGCATTTTCAGAGAATGAAAATTTCTATCCCGATGAAATTGAAATACCGATGCTGCTTATTGGCGGATGGTATGACCACAACACTGATTTAATGATTGACTTATTTGACGGATTAAAAAATCAATCACCACAATCGGTGCGTGACAAACACCGTTTGCTGATGGGACCCTGGGCGCATGGTGGGTTTGGTCCGACACAAGTCGGGAGCGCACAGCAGGGTGAACTTTCTTATCCTGCAGCGGTTGGCTGGAGTGATTCACTTGCACTGAAGTTTTTCGACTACTATTTGCGGAGTGACCAAAACGGATGGGATGCAAGCCCGGTGATACAATATTTTCAAATGGGTGAGGATATTTGGCAGAATTCCGCACAGTGGCCTTTGACCGCCACCATTAGTGATACGCTTTATTTCCAGACAGACCATTCTTTGAGTTATAACAAACCTTCGGCAGCGACTTCATCCTCACAGATAAATTATGATCCGCGTGATCCCTCACCGACTCATGGCGGGGCTACACTGCAACAAGGTCTTGGCCAGGGTCCGTATGATCAAAGTAATGTCGTGGAAAGCCGTAATGATGTTTTGGTTTTCTCAACTGATGTTTTGCAACAAAACATAAAGCTTCTGGGAAAAGCTTCTGTCCGGCTTTTTGTTTCTTCCGACAAATACGACACCGATTTTGTAGCGAGGCTCACAGACGTTTATCCTGACGGGAGATCAATGCTGCTCGCGGAAAATATCCAGCGGATGCGTTTCAGAGACGGATATTCCGCAAATGATTCCAGCGTGATGACTCCCGGGGAGATTTATGAAATCGAAATTTTGCTGCCGAACACGTGCATTACTTTCCTTGCAGGGCACAGAATCAGGATTGACATTACGTCTTCCAACTATCCACGTTTTGACTCCAACCTGAATAATGGCAAAACCTTGTACACAGCAGGTGACACGCTTGTTGCGATCAACAACATCTTTCATGATCAAACACATCCATCCGCATTTATTTTTCCAACGGATAAGTTGAACACTTTTGTAGAAAATCTAACAAGCATGGAAGCTTTTGCTTTTCCCAACCCAGCTTCAGAATTTATATCGGTGAATCTCCCTCTGACCGACCACGCACAATTTTGTATTTACAACTTATCAGGCATAAAAGTGCTGGAAGAAAATGTCGTTGGAAATGCCTCAATCAATATCAGCCGGCTTGAGGCAGGAATGTATTTCCTTCAAATCAGACAAGCCGACCACCGCTGGTTGGAAAAACTGGTTGTGAACAGATGAGTTTTTTGCCGTTCTTCGTTCTGTCTTCATGGAGCTTCAGAAAAACTTTTCACTTAAATCCTACAATACCTTCGGTATTGATGCTCACTGCTCGCTGTTTGCCGAGATAAGAAACCTCGATCGCCTCAGTGAGATAATTGATTCTGCTGAACTTAAAAAACAAAGGAAGCTTATCCTTGGTGGAGGCAGTAACATGTTGTTCACCAAAGATTTTGACGGGCTCGTGATAAAAAATTCTCTGAAAGGAATCGAAACGCTGAAAGAAAGCGAAGATCATGTTTGGGTGAAAGCAGCGGCAGGAGAAGTGTGGCATGAGTTGGTGATGTTTTGCATCGGAAAAAATTATGCCGGGATTGAAAATCTTTCACTCATTCCGGGATTGGTTGGCGCTGCACCGATGCAGAACATCGGAGCCTATGGAGTTGAACTCGAATCGGTATTTGAAACCCTTGATGCCGTAGATATTTATGCGGGTAAAAAAACTTCATTTAGCAAAAGTGATTGCCACTTCGGATACCGCGAAAGTGTTTTCAAGAATAAATACAAAGACAAGTTCATCATCACATCGGTTACGCTCCGTTTGAATAAGAAACCTGTATTTAATACCTCCTATGGAGCAATATCAGAGACTTTGGAAAAAATCGGGGTAAAGGAACTTTCTATAAAAGCGATCAGCGATGCTGTGATCGCCATCCGCTCCAGCAAGCTTCCTGACCCGAAAGTGATTGGCAATGCCGGAAGCTTTTTCAAGAATCCGGAAGTGCCTGTTTCGGTTTTGGAAAACATTCAGAAAGATTTTCCCAATGCCCCGAACTATCCGCTCGCAAACGAAATGGTTAAGATTCCTGCAGGTTGGCTCATCGAGCAATGCGGCTGGAAAGGAAAAAGGGTTGGCAATACCGGCTCGCATAAAGATCAGGCGCTGGTTCTTGTTAATTATGGTGAAGCAACCGGAAATGAAATCTATGAATTGGCAATGAAGATCAAACAATCGGTAAAAGAAAAATTCGGCATTGAGATCATGCCGGAAGTGAATTTGATTTAAGGTGTTTATACGTTTCCTGTTCACGGTTTAAGCCGAAACAACGGTAAACCGTAAACGTGTAAACGCAATCAACCTACCTCACCAAAGTCACCGTTCCTGCTTTCGTAACTGCATTTCCGCTAACAGGATCAATGTACTGAATCTGGTAAACGTAAACACCTACAGACTGCGGCTCATCCTTATATGTTCCATCCCATCCTATAGATTGTCGAGAAGTGGAGAAAACTTTTTCTCCCCATCTGTTAAATACCGAAAACTCAACAAGATTCACGGGATTAGAAGATAAAACTTCAAAAAAATCATTTTTGCCGTCACCGTTCGGTGAAAACCCGGAAGGTGCCGTAACAATATTTTCAGTTATCACCACTATCGCAATAGAATCTGCACCAACACAATTCTCAGGGGTGGTGACAATTACCGAATAAAGGGTTGTCGAAACCGGATTATCGGAAGCGGAATTACCAGAAGAAATTACTCCGGCAGGCGACCAGTCGAATGAGAAATTATCCGGAAGATTCACCGTGAGGTCAACGGTTGTCCCCGCAGGAACAACCGTATCAGGAGTTGCCACGATATTCGCATCCACTTCTCTTCCGAAGATTGTGAAAGATTCGGCCATCGAGCAACCGTTTGCATCACCTACGGTAACAGAGTAACTTCCAGGTGCAAGATTATGCAGGCTGTTTCCGCTTGAGCCATTACTCCATGAGTAAGTATAGTGAAATGTACCACCTGTTATCCATAAATCTATATAGCCGTTGGTTGCATCATGACAAATCGTGTCGCTAAATGAACCATCAATATCAAGGGCGGCTGACGGCTGAAAAACTTCTACTGTAACGGAGCTTTCACAACCATTTTGATCAGTAACTGTTATATCATAGATTCCTGCGACCATGCCGGATCGCTGGGAATTGGTATCGGAATCACTCCATAAATGTGAGTACTTTCCGGTTCCCCCTGAAGCAGTGAGAACTATTGATCCGTCATCCTCGCCAAAACAGCTCACATGCATAACTGAAGTATCAATCGTAATCGGCAATGGCTCAGTAATGGAATCAGAAAATGTAACGCTGCAACCACTACTGTCTGTGATGATAAGATCATAGATTCCCGGCACCAATCCGCTAATGGAATCAGTAACAGATCCATCTGACCATGCATATTGATAGGGAGCACTCCCGCCTGCCGCCACAAAAACTTTAATCCATCCAT
>CAYOYI010000396.1:0-2840 GCA_964408105.1 uncultured Chitinophagaceae bacterium
TCTGGTTTGAATCAAACGGGGAAATCCGCACGAGGCGATGAACGCCATTTTCGCCTTTCAGATAGCCGTAGGCGAATTCACCGTCAATCTCGAGCGTGACGGATTTCACACCGGCTACTTCACCATCCTGGCGGTCAACCTGGGTGACTTTGTAGCCTTGCTTTTCGCCATACATCACGTACATGCGCATCAGCATCTCCGCCCAATCACAGCTCTCCGTGCCGCCCGCACCGCTGTTGATCTCTATGAGCGCACTTAATTGGTCTTCAGGATTGTTCAGTGTTGATTTGAATTCAAGCTCCTCGAGCTTAGCCAGCGCAACGTCAAATTGCTTGTCAACTTCAGCGGCTTCCACCTCGCCCTCTTTGAAAAAATCATACAGCACGCCTGCATCATCAATGGCGCGCTCGGCTTCAGTGAATGATTCAATCCAAAGCTTGTTCAGCTTGATGGCTTTAAGGATTTCCTGGGCACGCGATGGGTTGCTCCAGAAAGTAGGCTCCGTAGTTAGTTTCTCTTTTTCGCGGTATTCCGCCTCACGATTGGCGATGTCAAAGATACCTCCTCAAAGACGCGATACGCGTTTTAATATCTTTTAGCTGTTCCTGTGTCATTTTTAGAAATTGAGTGCAAAGGTAAGGGATAGCCCAATGAATAAGAAGATCAATTTGTCCCTGTCGTACTAAAAAGCGAATCCACAAATGCGGCCTTATTGAACAACTGCAGGTCCTCTTTCTTCTCCCCGATGCCGATGTACTTCACCGGGATCTTGAATTGGTCAACAATTCCCAGCACTACACCACCCTTTGCCGTCCCATCCAGTTTGGTAATGCATAAGGAATTGACATCCGTGGCGCTGGTAAATTGCTTTGCCTGCTCGATGGCGTTCTGGCCGGTCGAGGCATCGAGCACGAGCAATATCTCATGCGGTGCTTCAGGGATGAGTTTCTGCATCACCCGCTTCACCTTGGTCAGCTCATCCATCAGGTGCTTCTTATTATGCAGGCGGCCCGCAGTATCAATGATCACCACATCCATTCCCCTTGCGATGCCTGACTCAAGCGTATCGTAAGCCACAGATGCCGGATCAGCCCCTTCCTGCTTTCTCACCAATGGAATACCCACTCTTTCGGACCAGATCTGTAACTGGTCAACCGCTGCCGCGCGGAAGGTATCGGCAGCTCCCAGCAACACGCTTTTTCCGGAATTCTTAAACTGCCAGGACAACTTACCGATGGTAGTTGTCTTGCCAACACCATTCACCCCGACCACCATGATCACATGAGGTTTGGTCTTCAAAACCGAGCTGAAATCCTTGAATTCCCCGTTTTGAGATACAGATAATATCTCTGAGATGATCTCTTTAAGTATCTTGTTTAACTCATTGGTGTTTAAATACTTATTGCTTGCAACCTTCTGCTCCAAAGCCTTGATGATCTTCACTGTTGTTTCCACTCCGACATCTGATGCTATGAGCGCTTCCTCAATTTCATCAAGGGTATCTGCATCAACTTCTGACTTGCCCGCGACAGCCCTCGCTATGCGCGAAAAGAAGCCTTCCTTGGTCTTTTCCAACCCATGATCAAGTTTCTCTTTCTTCTCTTTTGAAAGGAATCCGAAAAGTGCCATGCCGTGTTTTTCTTTTAGATCTGGCTGAGTAAATCTTACTTATAAAAAAGGCTTCTCTTGCCAGAAAGAGAAGCCTTTTAAGCATTGAGCGCAGAAAGAGCTACATTTCGTTCAGTGTCTTGTCAACACTGTCCTTATGCACTACTCTCTCTTTGAAAGTATAGGCTCCGGATTTCCGGCTTCTTACGGCCTTGATCACCTTCACCATATCCTTTCCTCCCTGCTGTCCTCTGTTCACCCTTGCGTTCTTACTTACTTTTGCCATGTTCTTATTTTATTTCTTTGTGAACGGTTACTTTCCTTAAAATCGGATTGTACTTTTTTAGTTCCATCCGGTCAGGAGTATTTTTTTTATTCTTGGAAGTGACGTAGCGCGATGTGCCGGGCAATCCGCTGGCCTTCATCTCGGTGCATTCCAAAATCACCTGTATTCTGTTTCCTTTGCTCTTTGCCATTTCCCTTTAGTTTAGCTTTAATTCCCCCTTGGTTCCAGGTCTTTAAGACAGTTATATAAACCTCTTTTATTGATGGTTTTCAACCCGGCAGCGCTCACCCTCAGCGTGATCCATTTTCCTGTTTCAGGCACGAAAAACCTCTTCTTGAATAAGTTGGGCAGAAAGCGCCTTTTCGTCTTCCTGTTGGATTTCGATACGTAAAAGCCCGTTATCGGCTTTTTCCCTGTTATCTCACAAACCCTTGCCATCTTGCTGATTTTTTTAAAGTGGACGGCAAAAATCGCTAAAAAAAACCGAGTTACCAAATGAAAGTTTTTAAGGTACACGGGGCGCGGGACGGGGGACAAGTGAATTCAGAAGATCAGGATTAACTGCCGCTGTTTTTACCAAAACCTATCCTATTCCACACCCGCTCATGCAGGTAAAACAGAACGATCTTGGTGAAGAGTTCTGCCAAACCTATCGTTGATGCCTGAAAGATGGCGGGTATCTTCAAATCCTCCTCAACACCCAGAAAAGTGATGACGAAAAATGAGATCACGATGGTATCAACGGTGCCCACTATCCGCCAGCTCATAGCTTTAGAGAGGCTTTTTAAATGAGAATCCTTGTCCTTCAAGCTAATCCGCAGCCATATCCGCTCGTGGATGAAGAAAAGCACCGTTTTGGTGAAAACTTCATACCCCCCGATGTGCAGCGCCTTTTCAATGTTTCCCGTGATGAGCCATGAAAGCATAATGGTATCAGCCGTGCCGA
>CAYOYI010000396.1:2850-4115 GCA_964408105.1 uncultured Chitinophagaceae bacterium
GTGATGCCTTTGATGATGCTTCGCGTGCGGGAGTCTTTCATAAAAGGTCGTCAAAGATAGAATACAATGCCAATCAATTAGCAAGATTGAAACCATTCGGCAAAGACGCCACTCCGTTCGCCTAAGCCTTCAGCGATTGCCTTGACGATAGCTGGCCGCATACAGATTCCATCTTTCAAAAAGATGGAATCTGCGGGGCTCGTCACGTACATCGAAGTAAGCCCCTCCGTTGGAGCCAGGGTTAGAAGGGTTCTTAACATTTATAAATCAGTATTTTTAGGCCTTTATGACCCAAAAACAACTCGAAGATTACCTCTGGGGAGCTGCCAACATTCTGCGTGGAATGATTGATGCGGCAGACTTTAAACAATACATATTCCCGCTGCTGTTCTTTAAACGCATCAGCGATTTATGGGATGAAGAATTTGAACTGGCGAAAGAAGAAAGCGGAGGCGACCTGCAATATGCCGAGTTTGCCGAAAACCACCGTTTTCAAATACCGAAAAACTGCCACTGGAAAGATGTACGTAAGAAAACGGTGGATGTGGGTGCCGCTTTGCAAAAAGCCCTGAACGGTATTGAGAAAGCCAACTTTGAAATGCTGCATGATGTGTTTGGCGATGCACAGTGGACCAACAAACGCAGAATGAGTGACGAAAAAATGCTTGACCTGATTGAGCATTTCAGTAAAATGAATTTGAGCGTAGCCAATGTGCCCCACGACATTATGGGCGAAGGCTACGAATACCTGATTAAGAAATTTGCGGACGACAGCGGACATACCGCAGCCGAGTTTTACACCAACCGCACGGTGGTAAAGCTGATGACACAAATTACCGACCCCAAAAGCAGCGAAAGTATTTACGACCCTACTTGCGGCAGTGGCGGTATTTTGCTGAGTGCGGCACTGCACCTGAAAGAGCAGGGCAAGGAATACCGCACCCTGAAACTATACGGACAGGAACTGAACCTGATTACCTCCGCCATTGCCCGCATCAATATGTTTATGCATAATGTAGATGAGTTTTTGATTGTGCAGGGTGACACCTTAGACAGCCCGCAGATATTGGAAAATGACGAACTGAAAAAGTTTGACGTTATCATGGCCAACCCGCCTTACAGCGTAAAAAAGTGGAGCCAAAGCAAATGGATGAACGACCCTTTTGGACGCAATATCTGGGGAACACCACCGCAGGGTTGTGCCGACTATGCTTTTCAGCAGCATATAATGAAAAGCCTGAACCCCGAAACAGGACGTTGCGTGG
>CAYOYI010000397.1:0-4109 GCA_964408105.1 uncultured Chitinophagaceae bacterium
CGGTTCCATGATCGGGAGAAGTTCGTATGATTGGCAGGCCTGCTGTGTAATTCACTCCGGTTTCAAATGCGATTGATTTGAATGGCACCAGTCCCTGGTCGTGATACATGGCGAGCACCGCATCGAACTTTTTGTATTGCCCTGCTCCCATCAATCCATCAGCGGCATAAGGCCCCCAGGCGAGAATCCCATTCTCCTGCGCTTTATTGATGGCAGGAGTGATCACTTCTTTCTCTTCCTTTCCAAGAATGCCACTATCACCTGAGTGCGGGTTGAGGCTGAGCACTGCGATCTTCGGTTTCATTATTCCAAAATCTTTGTGAAGGGTTTGATGCAAAATTTCAAGCTTTGTGGTGATGCGTTTTGAGTTCACTTGTTCGGCAACTTCTTTCAATGGAATATGCTCTGTCACCAAGCCCATTCTTAGATTTTCACTTACCAAAAGCATCAGTGAATCATTCAATCCGCAACGTTGTGTGATGTAGCCGGTATGTCCGGTGAATTCTTTTCCCTTCGGCTTAATCAGGCTCTTGTTAAGAGGAGCAGTGACGAGCACATCAACTTTCTTCGCAAGGAGATCTTTAAGTGCTTCATCCAAAGCGAGCAATGCGCAGTCCCCCGCTTTTTGCGAAGGTTGTCCTAGATTGATGATGACATCTTCCTGCCAGCACTCGACTACATTCAGTCCTTTATGGTTAAGCTGATTCAAATCTTTGACGGTTTCATAGTGCAGCTTTTCTAATTGAAGGTTCTGCTTGTGATAAGCGAGAATTTTGCTTGAGCCATAAAGCACCGGTGTGCACCAGTCATACATCATCGGCTCGTTGAAGGCCTTCATAATGACCTCCGCACCGATGCCGTTATAGTCACCGATAGTGATGCCTACGCGAACTTTTCTACCGCTCATTTTTTCACCTTGTTTTTAAAGAAATCGAATAGCAGCCGAACGCCTACACCGCTGCCGTTTTTCTGGCGATAACCATCGGGCTTTTCCAGAAAGGCAGGTCCTGCAATATCAAGATGCAGCCAGGGATAACTGGTGAATTTTTTCAGGAACATCCCTGCCGTGATCGCTCCGGCATTTGCACCTCCGATATTCTTCATGTCAGCAATGTCGGATTTAAGGTAGTTGTCATATTCCTCCCACAACGGAAATTCAATGAGCCTTTCATACACGCGATTTCCGCTCGCTGTCAGTTCCCTTTTCGCCCTGCTTCCTGCGGTCCCCATGAACACAATTCCCTCAGGACCAATCGCTCTTGCTGCTGCTCCGGTGAGCGTTGCGAGGTCAATCACCAGTTCCGGATCATATTGTTTTGCATAGCTTAAGGCATCCGCAAGAATTAATCTTCCTTCAGCATCAGTATTAAGCACCTCGACTGTGCTTCCGTTATGCATAGTAAGGACGTCACCGGGCACATAAGCATTTCCACCCGGACGATTTTCCGTTGCCGGGATCAATCCGATAATATGGAGAGGAAGTTTTGCTTTGGCAACGGCATAGATGGTGCATGCAACGGCAGCCGCTCCGGCCATGTCGCACTTCATCGTGTCCATTGAGCCGGGAGTAGGTTTCAGGCTCAATCCGCCCGTATCATAAACAACGCCCTTTCCCACCAGCACGTAGGGCTTTTTATTCTTGACGCGTCCGGGTTTCCATTCCAGGATATTAAAAGTCGGAGGATTGGGGCTTCCGAGATTCACACCGAGCAAGCCGCCCATTTTCAGCGATTGGATTTTCGCTTTATTAAAAACCTCCACCTTGAATCCTGCCTCTTTACCCATCGCTTCAATTTCCTTGCTCAGTTGCTCTGCCGTGAGATAAGAAAGAGGCTCGTTAACAAGATCGCGTGCTCGAAGATTTGCGCTTACTACAATCTCGGTAAGAGCGATAACATCTTTCTTAGCTTCAGCCGCATCAATTAAAACTGTCTTTAAAGAATTCGTTTTTTTGTTGTCGCCTGTGCGATACTTTAAAAACTGATAATTGCTCAACAGAATGCCTTCTACAACAACTTTCGTAACGTGTTTCTTGCCGGTAAGATTTCGGATGGAAATCTCTTCGAGCTTATTTTCGTTGCACAGCGCCACGATTTTCGCAGCATCCTTTCTCCACGTTTCATCCACCTGCGAACTGTTATTTTTACCCTCATCGAAGAGGACAAAGCGCGATATGTTGCCATCATTGAATAAAAATGGTTTTTGCTTGCGCTCAATGGCTGCATTAACAGCTTTAAGTTGTTCATCCGTTAATCCTGCTTTTTTAAGTTGAGATTTTCTGTCAGCAAGGATGAGCGAGTGAGTTTGCAGATTGATTTTTTTTACAAGTTGAATGGAGGCGGTTGACATAAATTAAGATGTTAGATAAAAGAAGTTAGAAGTAAGATTTAAAGACTTTTCTTAATTCTAAATGTGAAGGGTCAAAATTACATAAAACGAAATGAGGTTGTCGGCCGTAGCCGGGCAAAGAAGCGTTTCGGGCAGCATTTCTTAAGAGAGGAGGCTGTGGCAGAGAAAATAGCTGATTACCTGGAGGGAACAGATGTCGAGCACATAATCGAGATCGGACCCGGCAGAGGCATTATGACCAAAACGCTGACGGATCGGTTTGGACAGAGATTCCATGCCGTGGAGATTGACCGCGACCTGGCAAAACAGCTTCATTCCGATTTTCCCAACCTCAATTTAGTTACTGCCGACTTTCTAAAGCTCGATTTGGGAGCAGCATTTCCCGGAAGCATTGCCATCATTGGGAATTTTCCTTACAACATTTCTACCCAGATTTTATTCCGTGTACTTGATTTTCGGGAGCAGGTGAAAACTGTGGTGGGAATGTTTCAGAGAGAAGTCGCGAAAAGGGTTGTGGCTAACCCCGGAGGCAAGGATTATGGTATCATCAGCGTGTTGCTTTCCGCATGGTATGATCGGCAATATCTTTTTGAATTACCACCGGATGCTTTCAATCCGCCACCAAAAGTTCATTCAGCGGTTATCAAGCTTACCAGAAATCAGACTTCAAAGCTTGATTGTGATGAGCAATTGCTGCAATCTGTGGTGAAAACTGCTTTTAACAAAAGGAGGAAAATGCTGAGGAATAGTTTAAGCGGACTGATTGATGCGAACGAATTAAAAAGTGAGTTATATCAGCTGCGTCCGGAGCGGCTGTCTTTGGAGCAATTCATTCAAATAACCAAAACGATAGCGCCTGGCAGAGCTTCTTAGAATTCTAACGCAATTTTGCTTATCATTTTGAGATGAAAATTCTGGTCACCGATAAAATTCATCCTGCGTTTTTTGAAATGCTCAAAGAAGCAAAATGCACTCTTGATTACCATCCGGACATTGACCAAAAGGGAATTTTGAGCGTCATAAAAAATTATGCAGGCATTGTCATCAACAGCAAGACCACAGCCGACAAGGCCTTGATTGATGCAGGGAAGAAGTTAAAATTCATCTCCCGTATGGGTTCAGGGATGGAGATCGTTGATGTTGATTATGCAAACGAAAAAGGAATCACCTGCATCAACTCACCGGAAGGAAATTGCGACTCGGTAGCAGAATTTGCGGTCGGTGCGTTGCTATCAATAATGAGGCACATACATACTGCTAATGAAGAGGTAAGGGAGTTTCTTTGGGAGCGGGAAAAAAATCGCGGGACTGAACTTGGCGGCCAAACCATAGGTATTTATGGTTATGGGAATACAGGAAGCGCATTTGCTAAACGGCTTAGGGGATTTGGTGCCACTGTGCTGGCATACGACAAATACAGATCGGGATTTGATGAAACTAATGTTCGGGAAAGTTCTCCCGATGAGATTTTTGAACACGCGGATATTTTGAGCCTGCATTTACCCCTTACCAAAGAAACCAAATACCTGGTGGATTATGATTTCCTTTCCAGGTTCAGAAAGCCGATTTGGCTGATCAATACAGCGCGGGGGCAGAACATCAAGACCGTGGACCTCATTCGTGCAATAAAAGAAGGAAAAGTTTTAGCTGCGGCACTTGACGTACTCGAAAATGAAAAACTGCATCTGCTCACCGAAGAACAAAAGAAATGGTTCAACGATCTTGTGACTGATAAAAGGATACTGCTGACACCACATATC
>CAYOYI010000398.1:0-4103 GCA_964408105.1 uncultured Chitinophagaceae bacterium
AAGCAGGTACTTGAGCTTGAGATACTGCGACATGAAATTGTACCGCTTCCTGGCGATGTAAATTGCAACTCCAAATAGAATCATCAAGGTCCCCAAAATGCCCAGCCCATGTCCGAATGCTCCGCTCGGTTTGAACCAATTATTTTGCGGATGATAAAATCGTTCTTCCAGCGAAGTGGTGTAATAAGAATAGCCGGAGTAGGCGAGATAGGCGGTGACTGCGATGACAGCAATCACCATGGCACTTCGATACAGGAAATGTAGAGGTTTGGTCATGTATAAATAACTGCGGAAAAGTACGATTTTCTTGAAATGGGGTTGGTGAGGAAAGTCAGCGTTTGTTGGAATTGAGCCAGGATTTGATTTTAAAAGAATTGTTAAATTAATTGTACATAATTAACTAGTTCGACTTGTCCCTTCTGCTCCATTCAGGGGAGACTCAAGAAATTTTGAGAGCTGTCTTTATTGTGATACGTTTGGCTTGCAGCACTAAAACCCCTTTCACATCTTGTGGATTGGTAGAATGTATCTCAGCCGGTATATTTGCCTCAGTTGGTTCGATAATCGCATGGAGGGCTACTTTTTTTTAGACGAGTGAATCACCCTAAAGCAAGCAATCACTTCATTGTCCTCATCTATTATGCTTAGTTCTACATACTCATCCTGAACGATTCTAACTTTTCCGAAGGCATTTTTGAAGTTCTTGTTACCAATACCGTTACCTCCCTGGTTCCACACATCTCTTTTTAAGTTAAAGCTTCCGGTGAGCATACCGATGAGTTTCATGTAATAAGCCAACTCAGTTCCCGCAACGCTCAGGCCACTTGCATTCAACTCGGGCAGGCCGGCATTTTTACCATCATCCATTACATTGTGGTGCGTGTCACCGCTGATCACGATCACATCTTTAATCTTTTCCCTTTCCATCCATTCATGAAAATCATTCATTTCTACCGGATAGCCGGGCCAGTAATAAGAAAATCCCATCGCCACATGAATGCCATCATAGTTCTTCATGTTGAACCGTTGAAGCTTTATTCCGGCATCAATCAGCTTGATCAGGTTTTTATTCAGCGGTACTCCGCTGACAATGAATTTCCAATCAGCCGTTGAATTTTTCAATCCATTTTTTAACCACTCCATTTGCTTTGGGCAAAACAGACAGTGATCATCAGGAGGATTGAATTTCCATTTGTTCCTTTTTTCATCAAACTCGAAGGCATACGATTGGCCGTACTCCCTGGCAGAGCATCGGTCTAAAAAGAAAAATTCGGCATTACCGAAAAGGAAACTATGATAGACACCTTCTGATGTATCCGGCAGTTCATATCCCGGAAAAAAATCGGTGTATCCATCGATAACATTCCTGCGCCAGGAAATGGGAAAAGCAGGTTCATCAAAATTATAAGTAACCTGGAAAGGCCCTTTTCTATCAGCATGCCAGAAGTTTTTATTGTATCGTCCGCCACCACCTCCGACATAATCGTTATCATCATAGATATAGTCTATCGGTACATAACGAAGCATTTCTTTCATCACTTTCTCATCATAACGTTTGTGATATGAACAAGCTATTGTATCATAGCTTGCCGAGTAATCCGGTTTTATCTGGTAATCAGGATAGGTATAATCACCTGTGTGAAGCAAAAAATATGGGTCGTGTTTAGGAATCACATCGAATACCTTCATATTCTCAGTTTCCTGGCACGAGCCGGTGACAAAAATGTATTCACCTTTTGTTCCTTCTTCAGGAAACGTCCTGAAGCTGCCATTGATGCTGTCTAAAATTTCATCAGTGTAGATTCGATAAAAGTATTGTGTGTTTGGGTTTAACCCGCTCATGTCAATAATAATAGAATTGTCCAGGTTGGTTCTGGAGGCACCATTAAAAATTGAATACTCTTCAAATCTTTTGTTAATGGAAAGTTCTACCCTGAAGTTGTGTGGCTGTTCGGACCTTAAATACATTTTGGCTGATTCGGAAGTAACCCCTCCGATTACCGGCCCCTGGGTAACATATTGCGCCTGAACATTAGTAAAAGCAAAGAGCAGAAGTTTACAAAGAAATAAGCGCATCAATCGAGCGAAATTACATCAGGTTAGTATTCATTGCTGTTGAAGCTGCTGGGCTCTATGTTTAAATGCTTGCTGACTTTTATCATTCTTATTTATCTGACTGATTTAAAACTTTGTGCTGTATTCTATCAAACTCAAGCCATTCTCTATGAAATCAAAAATCATCACAATTGCATTCGTCCTCGTTGCCGCAATCAGCATAACCAACGCGCAGCAAAGAGTAAGAGGCGGATCCGCCTTTGTTAAGCTAGGATATACAGGAGCTCCTCGTTCCGCAACTACATTTACAAAAATTGCCCCCGCAGGAATTTCCGGTTTTACAAACAACTATGTCGCCATTGGAGCAGAGGGGTACTTCCGAATCGGCAAGGCTATCCTTGGTCTTGAAGGAAATGTAGGTGCACAGGGAGTTTATTCTTCGGGGGATGATTATGCAGAGCCGTTTGTTGGGGCAGCACACCTGCGGTTTGGATGGGTAATGACAGGCGATGAACGTTATTGGGTTTATCCGACTTTAGGACTTGGGACCGCAGCTATGGTTTTAACTACTTATAATAAGGTTGATCCTGATAATGAATCGGAAAATGTGAGCAACATGATCCTGCTAAGTCCTTCGCTTGATTTAGGCATCAATGCGGATTTTGTAGTGAACAAGGTGAATAAAGAAAGACGGATGTATGGCGGTTTCATTCTGGGTATCAGGGCAGGCTATCGTATTTCTTACAGCAGCGATGACTGGAAAAATGATGAATGGGAAGATTTAGACTTGCCGACTTATCAGAATAATGCCTTTTACGTGACGGTTTCAATCGGTGGCGGATGGTTTGTAAAAAAGGAAGTGAAGCCATAAAAATTAAAGTTTAATGGGGCTACACCAGTGGTGATTTCTTTGACGATTTCAATGAAGTGGCTGATTTGGTTTCGCGGAGTTTCCAATAGCGAATGAAGGCCACTACTATCCTCGAAGGTCTTTATGGAGCCTTTCTTATGGCGCTGCTGATTCCATTGAATCCATTTTTACGCAAGTGGCATTTGACCTGGGGCTGCACAAAAGAAGAAACCAATATGACTTTACCCGGAGATGGATTAGTGAAAGTTATCAATACCGATGCAACACACGCTATTACCATTAATCGGCCTGCAAAGGAGATCTGGCCATGGCTCGTGCAGATCGGTGCGGGTCGCGGTGGCTTTTACAGCTATGATTTTTTAGAAAATTTGGTTGGATGCAATTTAAAAAGTGCCAGCAGCATTGTTCCCGAATGGCAAAATGTAAAACAAGGAGATATAATTTATTTGCATCCGAAAGCGCCTTTAATGGTTTCGGTTTTAATACCAAATGAAAGTTTTGTATTAGGCGCAGTCTGGGGGTTTCATTTAAAACCAATTGATAAGAACTCAACCAGATTGATCATCCGGGCACGTGGCGCATTCGAAACCGGCACGAAGAATCCGATGTTCAATTTCATCGTTTGGCACGTAATCTACGAGCCTATCCATTTTATCATGGAGCGTAAAATGATGCTGAATATTAGGCGGCTGGCTGAAAATAACTAAGCCCCCAACTGCTTCATCGCTTCATATACCAGAAATGCAGGCCACACGCAGGCTTTCAGGAATCCAAGAACGCCCGGCCAAAAGCTCGTTGCCTGCGAGATGTACCACACGGCCGCGCCAATGAACCCAAAGAAATAAACCGCATTACCTGAATTGCTGTGATGTACTACTTTTTGTTTCATAACAATAATGACATTTAACAGATGCCGGATTAAATGTAACGCTATTCCACTTAGAAGGATAAAAAAATTAAGATTGATTTATATCATTTGCATGATTGTAAGGATATTTTCATTTTCGCACCCAAATTTTCTCATTCTAAAGGACATGGCAGATACTAAATATGATGTCGTAGTAATCGGAGCAGGCCCCGGTGGTTTATCGGTAGCAACCTTATTGGCTCAAAATGGGCAAAAGGTTTTGGTTGCTGAAAAGAACAATCAGCATGGAGGCAATTGTACCTCAAGCAA
>CAYOYI010000399.1:0-4091 GCA_964408105.1 uncultured Chitinophagaceae bacterium
AAGAAACAGTTAAGCTTATAAGATACTAAATATGGTCCCAGCAAAACAGCAAATCGTAAACCTCAATAAGCCCTTTCATTCACCCCTTCCATGTAATTCATGAAGGCACGGTTTACCACCTTATTGCCACCGGGTGTGGGGAAGTTACCGGAGAAGTACCAGTCACCGGTATGATTGGGGCAGGCTTTATGCAGATTGTCAATCGTTTGATAAATGACCTGCACCTCGGCATTGATGAAATCACCTTTCACGATCTGTGAGATCTTGGCGGAGATTTCTTCATCGGTAAACTGATCGTACAATTTTTTCACTTCATTTTTCACTTCACTTGCCGGCTTATGTTCCTGCTCCTTACATTTTTCATAAATCTCATCCAGCAAATCTTCCTGGTCGCGGTCTTCGATCAATCCGATTGCGGCTCTGAATGCAATGAAATCTTTCATGCGCGACATGTCAATCCCATAACAATCCGGGTAACGAATTTGAGGAGCTGATGAAACGATGATTATCTTTTTCGGCCTCAGCCTGTCGAGATTGAAAAGGATACTTTGCTGCAAGGTAGTTCCCCGCACGATGGAATCATCAAGTGCAACGATGGTATCTATATCATTTCTGATCTGGCCGTAAGTGACATCATACACGTGAGAAACCAGCTCGTTCCGTGCATTATCCTGGGTGATGAAGGTTCTCAGCTTGACATCTTTGATCGCGAGCTTTTCGAGGCGGGGACAGAGCTTGAGTATCCGGTCAATTTCCGCTTCGCTGGTGCTGCCATTCAACCCGACTTTCCTGAGCTGCTGCTTTTTGTATTGCGCGAGGTAGTCATTCAATCCTTTCTGCAATCCGAGGAATGCGACTTCAGCTGTGTTCGGTATAAATGAGAACACAGTATTCTCAAAATCATAATTCACTGATTCCAGCACCGTGTCAGTGAGCAGATAGCCGAGCTTTTTCCGCTCGCTATAAATATCCTTGTCGGTGCCGCGTGAAAAATAAATACGCTCAAAGCTGCATGACGTGCGGGGCGCAGGTTCGCTTATCTGCTGCTCAGAAATATCTCCGTTCTTCTTTATTATGAGCGCGTGACCGGGCTGGATCTCCCTGATCTTTTCAACCATCGGAATATTGAAACAGGTCTGTATTGCGGGACGCTCGGAGGCTACAACAGCTACCTCGTCATCATAATAGTAAAATGCAGGCCTTATGCCGTTAGGGTCGCGAATGACAAACGCGTCACCATGCCCGACCAGGCCAGCCATGGTATATCCGCCATCGAAATCTTTTACCGAGCGCAACAGTACGCGCTGCAGATCAATATTTTCAGCGATCAAACCGGAGATATCGCGGTTTGGAGTTTCATTTGCTTTGTATTCGTCAAACAATCGCTGATTTTCGACATCGAGGAAATGACCGATTTTTTCAAGAACGGTTACGGTGTCAGAGTCTTCTTTAGGATGCTGTCCTAGTTCAATCAACTGCTGAAACAATTCATCGTTGTTGGTCATGTTGAAATTACCCGCCAGCAACAGATTGCGTGTCATCCAGTTGTTGGTGCGCAACACAGGATGGCATTGCTCAATACTATTTTTTCCGTGAGTGCCGTATCTCAAGTGCCCGAGCAAAACTTCACCGGCAAACTTCATGTGTTCTTTAAGCCATGATATGTTTTGCAGCAGCTCAGGCTTGGTTTGCTCCAGCTCATTGAATGGCGAGAGGATGGTGTGAAAAATATCAGCAATCGGTTTTGAAGAATTGGAACGCTCCCGATGGATAAATGTACGCCCCGGATGCTGATCCAGGGTGATAGCAGCAACTCCGGCACCGTCCTGGCCGCGGTTGTGCTGTTTTTCCATAAGAAGATATAATTTCCTCAGGCCGTATAATGCAGTTCCGTATTTCTCAAGGTAAAACTCAAGCGGTTTGCGCAGGCGGATGAGCGCTACACCGCACTCATGTTTGATCTGGTCACTCATTCAGGAAAGAGTTGACAAAGTTAGCTAAAGCACGGATGAATTAACATGACAAGGCAGCGGATCGTTCAACTAAGAATAAACGAGCCCTTTAAAAAACTCGGCTAAGCGTCATTGCGATTACGATTGCTATGTTTCGCTGCGCTGGTATCGGGAGAAGCAATCTCTTCTAAATTTCAACTTGGTGATTGCTTCGTTCGCAAAGCCTCACTCACAATGACGTAGTTTTATGAGTTCTAAACCTTACTTCTCAAATTCGTTGTTGAAGGTTTTGGGCTTCAGGTCAAACTCAGATTCTTTTTCATAGCGGGAGCAATCGAGTTCGATGGTCAGCTTCTCTACCGGTTTTTCAAATCTTGCTTCAGGGTCGTAGCCCAATGAAGGGTTTGCAAATACGCTTTTAAAAAAGAGCGCCCAAATCGGAAGTGCCGAACTGGCGCCCTGTCCGTATTTCATACTTTCAAAGCGCATAAAACGATCTTCACCTCCCACCCAGGTACCGGCAATAAGAGTTGGTGTGATGCCCATAAACCAGCCATCAGAGTTATTTTGGGTTGTACCGGTTTTTCCGCCAATGTCTGCCTTCAACTGATACTCATAAGTTGGCAGCCACAGGCGCACTCCCGTTCCGTGCTTTACCACATAACGTAGCATTTCGACCATGATATAGGCAGTTTGCTCACTCATAGCTTCCACACTTTCCGGAGGAAATTCCTTGATGACATTTCCATTTTTATCTTCTATCCGGGTGATGTAAATAGGCTTGGAGTAAACGCCTTTGTTGGCGAAGGCAGTATAGGCGCCAACCATTTCATAAAGAGTGAGATCGGCAGTTCCGAGGCAAATTGATGGGTAAGGATCGATTGGACTTTCAATACCAAACTTTCTTGTGAAATCAATTATCGGTTGAGCAGTGATGGATTTTATCAAATAAGCGGAGCACGAGTTCTTGGAATCGGCCAGGCAATCAAGTAAATTATATTTCTGATAACTAAACTTCCCATCGGAATTCTGAGGCGTCCAGTTATTGAAATCTTCAAACGTGTAAGGTGCATCAAGAATTTTGAAGCAGGGCGACCACCCATTATCAATAGCAGTGGCGTAAAGGAAGGGCTTGAACGTTGAGCCGATCTGTCTTCTTGTTGTAACGTGATCGAATTGAAAGTATTTATAGTTGATACCGCCTACCCAAACTTTGATGTGGCCATTTTTTGGATCCACAGCAAGGAAACCTGTTTCTAGCATCATTCTGCTGTACTTCAACGAATCAAGTGGCGACAGTACTGTGTCCTTTTCGCCATCCCATGAAAACAAAGTCATCGGAACAGAAGTATTGAAAGACAAGTCGATAGAATCTCTGGGAACATTGGCTTCACGCAGCACACGATAACGCTCAGAGTTCTTCACAGCCTTTTCCAGCTCATTTTCGAATCCTTTCCACGGGTTTCGCCCTTCCCACTCTTTTGTAAATTCTTTTTGAAGGTTTTTCATGTGCGTGGAAACAGCTTTTTCAGCAAGCTCTTGCAGCCTTGAATCAATGGTTGTATAAATTTTCAATCCGTCCCTGTAGATGTTATACTTGGTGCTGTCAACTTTCATGTTTTCGTTGCACCACCTGAGCAGATCCATTCTCAGATGCTCACGGAAATAGGGCGCCAGGCCTTCAACATGACTTGGGGCACGGTAGCTAAGTGTTATGGGAAGCTGTCGGAGACTGTCCAATGCTTCATCAGACAGCACGTCATATTTATTCATCTGCGATAGCACGACATTCCTTCTTGCCAATGAATTTTCCGGATTGAGTTTTGGATTGAAACGCGTTGGCGCCTGTAACATGCCAATGAGGATCGCGCTCTCATCAATAGTGAGCGAGTCTGTTGGTTTGTTGAAGTAAGTTTTCGCGGCAGATTTGATCCCGAATGAACTGCTGCTGAATTCCACCGTATTCAGGTACATAATAATGATCTCTTCCTTGGTGTAGCACCTTTCCAGGCGCGCAGCTATTATCCATTCTTTGAATTTGCGCATCACCAATCCGAGTTTACTTAATCGCTCTCTCGGGAAAAGATTTTTTGCAAGCTGCTGGCTTATCGTGCTGCCGCCACCGGCATCCTGCTGAAG
>CAYOYI010000400.1:0-4089 GCA_964408105.1 uncultured Chitinophagaceae bacterium
TAGTGGAATAGATGATCGGTATTTTACCATTGAGTTTTGTCGCGATCATTTTTGCCTCATTCTGTATCTGCTGCTCCTCGGTATCCAGCAGCTCGATTGCAGAATGAAGATCATCCTCGAAATTATTCGGGATCAGCATCAGGTTATGAAGAATGTAAAGCTGCTGGATGAAAGAGTAGCCGAGACTCGCCCGAGGAGGATTGCCACCCGGCAAAATGATATGATCCAGCTTATGCTGAATTGCCAGCTCGATGAGCTTGCCTCCTGAACTCACGCAGACGATCTTCGCTTTTCTCGCAAGCGCATTGTTGAAGGCTTTCAGTGTTTCTTCAGTATTTCCGGAATAAGACGAAGCGATGACAAGAGAATTCTTATTTACGAAAGTTGGAAGGAAATAATCTTTATTTACTAAGAAAGGCACCCGGAGCTCATCACCCGCAAGTTCTCCCACCAGATCACCTCCGATGCCTGATCCTCCAAGCCCAGTCACCACGATGTTCGTGATCGGGAAGTTGTGCGCCTTCATCTTAGCCGTAGCGGCTTTTGCAATTTCAATAGACTCCTTCAGTTGTGCAGTGAATTCTTCGATAAGCTTATCCATCTTCATAGCTACTTTTTTTTTGCAAATATAGGCTGCATGAACAGCCTGAATGTTAAATGGATTTAAAATCGCTTGTTGCACACCTGTTGATAAAATAGGGGAGCATGGATATGGCTCATCCACGATATTTGGCAAAAACCTGAGTTATGCCTAAAGTACTATCATTTATCAATCGCAAGGGAGGAACCGGCAAAACTACCAATGCCATCAACATCGCTACGGCATTGTCGGAAATGGGAAATGAAGTTGCGGTTATAGAAACCGATGTAAACTATTCGCTGAGCGAGGTGCGCAAGAAAGAAGTAAACGAAGGCATTCCCAACGGGAAGAAGATACCAACGCTTTTTCAAACCGAAGAGATCGGGGTGGTGAAGTATATCAAGACCTTTCAGAAGGAAGGCACTTATGATTTCATCATCGTTGACAGCGCTGCCAATACAAGCGTTTACGGCATAAACCGCATCAGCGTGCACAGTGATATTGTTGTGGTGCCTACCAGTCTTTCCATGAATGATGTGATGGTTGCGGAAAGAACACTCAAGGATATAATGCCCGCCTTTGAAGAAAACCAGCATTTGAAAGTGGTTTTGCTTCCAAACCGGATACATGTGCTGTCGGCTTACGAAACGGTGGAAAGCGCGCTGAAAAATCTGAACGTTCCGATCCTCGAAACTTACATCCCCAACCTGAAGCAATACACTTACATCAACACCATCGAGCCTTCCGAAGGCTACATGGAGCTGACGAATTCCATCATGAAGCTTCTGATCAGCGAACCTGAGACCGTGTCTTAGTTTATTTTTACAGAGATGGCGTTCAAAGAAACATCTCTTCGCATCAAAATTTCGGATTCCATTGGCGAGGTAAGTGCGCTGCTCTCAATGCCTTCAAAAGCTTCCTGTCTTCTTGTTTTGGCGCATGGCGCTGGTGCCGGGATGAAACACCCCTTTATGTTGGGTGTTGCCGCCAGTCTTTTTGAGCAGGGCATCGCTGTGCTCCGGTTTAACTTTCGTTACATGGAAAAAGGGAAGAAAGGAGTTGATCCGCCTGCGATAGCGGTGAAAACCATCAGCAGGGTTTTTGAAGAAGCGCAAAAAATAGCAAAGGGAATTCCGGTGTTTGCCGGAGGGAAATCATTCGGGGGCAGGATGTCATCCACCGCGGCATCGCAGGGATTGCTGAAGGATTTAAAAGGGTTGGTCTTCTTTGGCTTTCCGCTACACGCCATCGGCAAGCCATCATCCGATCGCGCGGCACATCTGTTTGAAGTGAAGGTGCCGATGCTGTTTTTGCAGGGAACGAAAGACAAACTTGCCGACATCGGTCTTATGCAGGAGGTAGGCAATAAGCTGGGTAAAAAAGCAAAGCTTCACCAAGTAGAAGGCGCTGACCACTCATTTAAGATATCAAAAGACCCGAAAGTGAATGCTGCCGCACTTGAAGAAATTTGCGGAGTAGCGGCAGACTGGATGAAAGCTCTTTCCTGACACGCTCTCTTTGGTTGAGGGCATAACAATTTTTCATTTTTAATTTTCAATTGTCAATTAAATAATTTGTGCCTTAGCGCCTTTGTGGCAAGGATACTCCAAAAGAGAACCAACTACCCCCGTTTTCGTAGAAATATGAAAATGGTATCCTTCGTCCCTCGTCTCACGACCCGCGTCCCTGTATTTAAAAAGAAATGACCTTGCGTTATCTAATTACTTTCATAATCATATTTAGCTCACGCTTCGCCTTTTGCGGCTCGCTGGAATCTTTGGTTTTTGACATTTCCTCAGACCTGCGCACAACAATGCCCGCTGACGGATGGATGAAATTCAGCCTTACAGTTGTAAACTACGACTCGCTGCATCACAAGGTAAGCTTCAAAGCGATCTGTGTTGAAACCGGTAAAGATCTTGCCTTCTATCCCAATCTTGACCAGATATTGCTGGTATCAGGAGTGGAAAACAAGATAACTGTGTTCATGGATGAGCAATGCGGCTGGAATGAAAGGCCCGAGCCCGGCCGTTATAAGAGAACCATCAGGTTTGTCTTCAGCGATTCGAAAACATCGGAGGAACTTACTTTCGACCAGCCGTATGATATTGAAATACCGCAGCAGAAGTCCGAAACCAGCAGTATCAGGGTGAATGACTCTGAATTAGCCTCCGGAGGCTACTGATCTCGCAAGCATCTATCTTCTTTTAAGTTAAACTCACCTTACTCTTGATGTAAGCTTATGGAGAAATCCTGGTTTTACATGAACATCTTTTGGAATGTTTAAGCCATGTTTAAAGCGGGACATGAATTAAGGGAAACAAGCATAAATAAGAAACCCCTGAAAGCTTTGGCCTTCAGGGGGTTTCCCTTCGTAGCGGGGGCAGGACTTGAACCTGCGACCTTTGGGTTATGAGCCCTAAATGATTTGTATCCATTTGAATTCATCTGTACTGAAAATCAATGATTTGTGCTAAAAATGTTGATATTTTAAACCTCAAAAACACGAGCAAAACCACAAAATGTTGTACCATTGTTGTACCAAAATTTTCACAAAACCCTTTATTCATCATGGCTACGGCAAAAATAGTTCTCAGAAAGAAACCACACAAAGACGGAAGTTACCCCATTGCAATAAGAATAACCAAGGATCGCAAATCTTCCTTTATCCATACCGGGCAACGGGTGCTTGAAAAAGATTGGGATGTTGTAAAGAATTCGGTTCGTAAATCGCATCCCAACTCAATCAGGCTTAATAATCTTTTACTACATAAGCTTGCCGAAGCCAATGATAAATTGATAGAAGCTGAAGTTACGGGCGCTGCTTCTTCACAAGTGGTTAAACACCGCATAAAGGGCAGGGGAAAGGCTTATTTCTTCGAGCAGGCCGAGAAGTACCTTTCAAATTTCAAAAAGGCCGGTAAGAGGAATCGTCTGGGACCGGAGAATACAAGGATTAATAATTTCAAGACCTTTCTGGGCGGGCAGGATATTTCTTTTGATGAAATAACCGTTGCGCTTCTCAAGCGGTTCAGGGCATGTCTCCTTGGTCTTCCGACAATTAAAAGCGAGCGCACGGTAATGAATCATTTCCTTGTAATCCGAACTGTATATAACCAGGCTATCAGCGATGGCGTTGCAAACAAGAAGAATTACCCGTTTGGAAAGGGGAGAGTACAAATAAGGTTCCCTGACTCAGAAAAAATAGGACTAAGCAAAGAGGAAGTGAAGAAAATAGAATCTCTTGCTCTGCCGCCACATTTAGACCACGCAAGAAAAGTTTGGCTTTTCTCTTTCTATTTTGCCGGAATGCGGGTTTCGGATGTGTTGCTTCTTAGATGGTCGGACTTTAAAGACGGACGTTTGTATTACACGATGGGGAAAAACAATAAGCCGGACTCATTGCCAATACCGGACAAGGCATTTAAAATTCTTGAGAAATATGAAAAAGACAGAGCCGCTAATGATGATCTTGTTTTCCCTGAATTGAAAGTTTTACCAGATACTAA
>CAYOYI010000401.1:0-4084 GCA_964408105.1 uncultured Chitinophagaceae bacterium
TCTGGCATTTGCTCGGGGCTTTGGTTCATTTGGTTCAATACGGTGGTAAACTGCCCTTCGAGGAATTTATGCGTAGAGCGGCCGAATTTTTTCAGATAAGAATTGATGAAGTGATCGTATTTATCGTTCACCTGCTGTTTCAGGTGCGGAGGCAGGTTCACGATATTATACAGGTAAGGCTCAAACAAGAGATAGATATTTATTTCACGCGGCTTCATCAGTCCCTTTTCCACCCAGTCTATAAAAAAATCGGGGAGGTGCAGCACGTTCATGATGCTTACGGTAGGCGTGAGCTGAAACTTTACTTGAGGTGTTTCCTTCATCATACGCCTGCGGTTTTCCTCCGCTTTTTCCCAGCTTAATCCTTTGCGCATGTATTCACCGCGCGCACCCATCGCATCGAGGCTGGCGCAAACCATCACGTTTTTAAAATGCTTCCACATTTTTACAACGTCATACTGGCGGTAGGTGAATTCGGCAAAGTTGGTGTTGTATGAAATGTTCACTTTCTTTTGCCCGTTGCTGATGAAGAAATCAAGGATGCGGTAATGTTCTTCCATCACTAAAGGCTCACCGCCTGCAAAATGTATCTTTTCTAATCCCGGCAATATCGGGAGCACCTGCTTCCATAGCTCCTCAATATCTTTCACCGGGTAAATAAGGCTGTGGTCGCTGCCGGTGGAGCAACCCAGCAGCTTGGCTTCTTCAAACCATTTACTGCTGAAATAATGCGAGCAGGTGCGGCACCGGAGGTTGCACACATTCGAAAAGCGAAAATCAATATACTTAAGGTCGAAGTTCCCGAGCGCGCCTTCTTCCGAGGTATTGTTTACCAGATTAACATGATGAGAAAACAGTTCATTGAATTCCTCCCTCGAGCTTTTCTTTCCGAGCGATTCGTATTTATAGCAAAGCCGGCAGAGCTTGCTCTTCTCTTCGTTAAGCATGTTCCGCCTCAGCTTCCTTGTTTCCGGGCTGTTCCAGGTCTGTTCGAGTGTTTGCCCGCTGCTTAAGTCACCGAGATGGTCATCCACGTCAAATGCGGATATGCAGCATGGATAGACTTTTCCCTCCGGGAAAATATACTGGTGCACCCAGGGAGCCATGCAAAACACTTTCGACTCTTTAAGCAGGAAACGCTTGCTGTGCCGTGGTTTGGTGCCGGTGGAAAAAAAGCCCATGCTGGTTGGTTAATTGGTTTATTGGTTAATTGGTTTATTGGTTGATTGGTTTATTGGTTGATTAGTTGATTGGCTGAATTTGAATTACCAAGTTAATCCTTTCGTTTTGCCGGATTTGTAGTATTCTGTTCACGCAAGGCGTAAAGTTCGCCAAGCGGGTGAATTTGAATTTTAAACCTTTGCGTTCCTGGCCTTCTTTACGTGAAAATTCTCATTCTCTCATCCTTTCAGCGGGAATGAAACAGCCTGTCAGGGGAGTGAGTCAGGATTGATAAAATTTGTCATATCCGCTGCGGCAAAGTCTTCAATAAGCCGGTGTTCCAGAAAATAGTCCGCTACCGCCCGGCCAAATATGGAATAGCCTTTACCGGTGTGATGGCCGTCCATCCTCCAGTAGTAATTGAAAACATTTTCGTGGTTCATTCCCGCTTGCGAGGTATAGTAGTCAAAAAGATTTATCACGCGAAAGGGCGGATCACTGCCGAGGCTGTCAAGTACCGGTTGCAAAGTATTGAACTTTTCCTGAAGCACATCCACGGCAACCGGCATCAGCGCTGTTATGAATTTTATACCATTCGATTCCGCAAGCTGATGAAAGCGATGCATGGTCTTCACAATATCCGCTACAGCCTTCCCGCGCAGCATTTCATCCTCTTCATCGGTCAGGAATACTTTGTTGTATTTCGTGTGAACGGCAAGTCGGAACAGATAGCTGAAAGCATAAACCGGCTCCCACCATGGCCCTGATCGAAAGCGACATTCTTCATTGCTGATGAACCGCTCTTCACCACCATGCATCACGAGGTCGTCAATATCGCTGAGGTTGATGGCAGCGATCAGAAAATCAGGCCGGTAGTCAAGCAGCTTGTCATTGAAAAGCTTGAGCTCAAAAACGGGATCGCTGCCGCAGACGCCTGCATTGATGAAGCTGAACTTTTGCGAAGGATAATTTTTAGTTAACTCTCTTTCAAGCGATTTCATCCATGTGGAATCGGCAGGGGCGCCATCGCCTTCGGTGAACGAGTCGCCAACGGCCATGATCCGAATCTCACCGTGTTCTTTTGTCACCGGCATTTCGGGAAAGCTTAGTCCCAGCGAATTAGTATGTCGTTCATATTTAAAGTACAAGGTCTGCAGCGTGACCAATGAGTTAGGATTGTGGGTAAGATATGCGCTCCGTTTAGAATCATCATAAACCCGCATATAATGCCCTTTGCTTCTTTCGCCATAGTTCTGCAGGCTTTCATTGAGGGGTTTAACCCTCAGGATAATTTCGATAAAAAGCAAAGTCAACAGCAGGGAGGAAAGGGCAAGTATCGCGTTTTTCATCACCACCGTTGAAACCCGTGCAACTTTCAGCAACCGATAGCTCAGCATAAATATTACACCGGCTGCAATCATTTGCGCCAGCAAAGCGAGCGCAGGGGTGATAAAGATATTTCCGAAGGCGTGATGCCTGTTTTCAAACTGGTAAAAAATAATACGGACGGCCAATACCGCCATCACAGAAAAATAAAGCCCGATAGCGACCCGGTGAGATTTTTTTAACGGCAACAAGAGGCGCTTTTAAAAGAAAATAAAAATGTAGATTTCATCTGCAAAGCAAATTAATCAATTACAAATCCAATTTGAATGAGGCCGGATGACCGCAAATGGTTATTCATCGCTTATAATGTTCTTTTTGCGCTCCTCGGAGTGTCAGCGGTTTATTTCTGCCGGGAACGGCTTCATGGTGATTCGGGCAGCTACCTTTTCGGGGTGATCAGTCACGAGTCTTTTAATGTGGAGCGCAGCCGGTATGTTTTGCTTCTTTCCCAGTGGATGCCGCTGATCGCAGTGCTGCTTAAGCTACCCCTCAAGATTGTGGTGCTGGCATACTCACTCGGGCATGTGTTTTTTTTCTACCTGCTTTTTCTTGTTTCCTTTTTCTGGCTGAGGCAATCATACAGCGGGGTTTTGTTCCTGCTGGTGCAGACGCTGGGTGTGAACTTCGCCTATTTTGCGTGGCCGTTCGGAGAAGTGCCTTATGGCCTGGGTCTGCTCATTCTTTTAGTGTCGCTGATGATCAGGGTTCGCAGGTTCAGGTTCATGCACCGGCTGCTTGCTGCGGTGCTTATTTTTTTTACCGTCACGGGGCATCCGCTGGTTTATATCGTGCTGGGGTTTGCGCTGGCCCTGTTGCTGCAATATGAGCTGCACCGCAAGAGAGCAATGGCGGTGCTGCTCATATTCTCGCTTGCATTGATAATCAAGTTTTTCCTTTTTCCTGATTATGACGGGGGACTGCTGAAAGCTCAGTTAGGAAATCAATTCACGCTTTTCGGCATCAGTGAACTGTCCGGCATGGTGAGGAATCACCTGATAATGTTTGCAACATTCCTTGCAGTTTTTATAATTCAGTTGGCGAGAGGAAGATTTTACTGGGTATTTATCTCAATGTTCTTCTCATTCCTGATCGCCCTCGTCATCAGCAGGTATTTCCGGCTCGATGGAGCCACCCAGCAATATTACCTGAGCTTCAGCGGCATTATCATCATCACGATGCTGGTTGAGTTTTTCGAGCGGAAGGAAAAAGTTTTTTTACGGGCGAAACCTCTCATCATGGCGCTGCTGGCAATCGCAGTGATCGGCTATTTGCCTGTTTACAATATCTCTCAGCGGTTTGTTCTGAGAACGGAAAAGATGGAATCGCTCGGCCGGTATTGCCAGTCAATGCAGGCACAGCGGTTTATAATCAACGGGTATAATTATTTTAAGGATGCTGACCGGATTTGGACTTCGACAGATCCTTTTGTCGAAACACTTTTGATCTCCGGACAGACCGGCAAACCCATTGTGCTGAAGCTTTTCGAAAGAGCGCAGGAGCAAATTGAATGGAAGGATTCAGGAGCAGCTCCTATGGA
>CAYOYI010000402.1:0-4076 GCA_964408105.1 uncultured Chitinophagaceae bacterium
GTGGGGTGTGATGATCAGCGTGCTGAGTCTCTTGCAAAAAAATAAGCTGATTTTGGAGTGTTCCGTATCTTCAAAGATGACGTGTGGTTTGCCATACCATGCGGCTGCAATGGCCATCATAGGCGATGCCCTGCCGATGAAGCAATCGGGTTTAAATTCTCGGCATTTAAAAATCATTTTAAAAGCAATCGAAACGAGCAGCCACCCTTTTTGAATAATACTTTTCCCGGTTGTATGCGAAACCAGCTCATAAGTGATTTCGAATTTATCCAGCAGATCAAGGTCAATATCTTTTTTAATTGCAAAAACTTTTACTTGATGCCCCCTTTTTTTCAGTTTGCTGATAATATATCTGAATTGGTAAGCCCATGCAGGGTGCTCAACAGAAACAACGAAATTCATCCTAGGAAGCGTGTAGGAATTTTATTTATGGTTTTAACTGCATTCAGCCAATCTATGCCAATTACATTGCAATACCATTGAATAGAATCAAATCGGGGCAGGTTTTCTGCTTTTGCCTTTTGCATTCCCTCTTCACGGGTTAGTAAACCTTCTCTTATCTGGTTACTCCGAAAAGTATCGTTTTCTGTGAATCCTGCAACCATGTAATAGATGTAATTGTAAAATGCTGCGGTGCCGTCACCGATGCGCCATGTAGAAGTTGTGCCAGGATCTGTTTCCCAATCGTATTCCTCACGCAGAAGATTCATGATCTTGTCTTCTTCCCAGGGTACATAGTCGAACATATTGACATTCTGATGCCTAATTACATAATAAGATTTGAAGGCATCAAGCGTATCAATGATGGAATTGTTGATGTATGCAGGGTTGAGGATGTATTCTCGCGCATAGAATAACATCATTTTCCCTTTATCAGCCGTTGAAAGGGCATAGGTGTTTTTACGATCAAAATGTGGCTTAATTCCGCAGAATCCTGACTTAAAGAAGGTAGTTTCCAGGCGATTTTCACCAAGTATGGAAAGTTGAAGCTTATTTTGCTCCATCAGCAAGTTGGCAAAATAAAAATATTGCTTGTCACCTGCCATAAAGAGCGGAACTGTCCCAAGGTTCGGGCGCTTGAGCCACGCTGCTACGTTTTTGCGGATGTTGTTCCGTTTCCTGCGGATATCTGCTGAAACGAGGATGTGTTCCACACCGAGCTTACCGCATAACCGGGATTGGTTTCTTCTGGCCAGATCGGTAAGCATTCCCCAATCATAAGAAAAAGCAATAGGATTCATACCCAGTTCTTTCTTCACAAGATGTAACACATAACTGCTGTCACGCCCTCCGCTAAACGGCATAAGGCAGTCGTGTGAACCGTCCTTTGAACGATGCTGTTCAATCAACTTGCCAAACTCATCCCATCCTTCATATTGTAGTGGTTGATAATTTTTGCAATAATTGCAAACTCCTTTTTCGTCAAATTCAATATAGGGAAAGCTTTCAGGCAAAATACATTTTTTACATCTCTTTAGATTCTCTATATAGCTGCTTCTGCTTTTGACTTCTCCTTCAATTGGGTTGGGAATCGCGGCAAGCCTGTATTCCATGCTTGTATTTATATGCAACGGGTGCTTGCTTATTTTCCCCTTGATTTCAGAGGGTTTTAACTCTATGGAGTTGGAAATATTGCTGAAGCCAGGGGAAGACTTCTCCAGTTCGATCACTTCAAAGGCGGATGTTTGTAAGCTGACTGCACATGCATGATTTGCAGGAAGATGATGGACGTGACTTGCCGGGAAAACTTGTTGAAGGCCCTTGTCCTTAATCAGCGCATCAAGAATAAATCGTTCAGAAGCAAAAATGAATGCTCCATGCTTTGATGACTCAGCAAAATAGAGCGATCCGTTGTTTGTTGCCAGTATAAGGTTATTTGAGTCAAATGGTAAGATGGCTATAGAAGTCATTCCATATATCTCGCTATAAAACTTCGTAAGGGAATGACTGAAATTCTTGTCTTCCTGATAAAAACGTCTTACCAGGGTTGGAATAAGTTCGCTGTCAAGATCAGTAAGTTTGGATTCATCAGAGTATTTGCTCCAGAGTTCATTGCTATTAACTATGATGCCATTATGAATCACGGCCATATTGTTTTTTACAACCGGCTGATTGTTTTCGTTGAATTGCTCGTAGCCGTTGGTGACCAGCCGTGAATGGCCAATTACTGAGTAGAACTCATTATTATCCGAAAGGAGCCGTCTGACCTCATCTTCAAAAACCCGGGATTTTACCAGCATGCTTGCCGGAAAAGGCGTTTTTAAGAACCGTACTTCCTTCCCGTCATTTATAGCGAAGCCGGATGCTTCCTTCCCGCGCGATTCGGATAGTAAGAACAGGCTTTGCAGGACAGACTTAAAGTCCTTTCTCAGCTCTGATTCTTTTGTTATGGTAACTCCGAAAATTCCGCACATACTTGCGGGTAAGTTTGATTTTTACCTTGCGCAAAATTATCCTAATTAAAGGAAGGGCTTCAAGAGGTCACTTGTACAGCCTTTCGTTGTCCTGCATATCCATCCACATAGCAAAGAACAATGATTGAAATGCGGTAATTCCTAAAAAGGAAAAAGCAAATAATGTCTCAAAGGAGAGATTCATACCCTGAAAAACAGCAATGCTGACTTTAAACAGGTAAGGAAGCCATGCTATTCCGAGCCGGAATGAAAAATTGTAAAGGAGGAACAAAGGATGGAAATCACGAAAGAGATATTTGATCCAAAGCCTTTTGAAAAATGATTTAACAAGGAGCCAGGTAATTCTGGGGATCACCTGGAACATCTTCATTTTTGATTGCTCTCCAACTTTGTAAACCGGCTTAATTTTTACTTCACGCAATGTACAAAGCGCGATGTTCAGTTTTACAAGCATATCATTTGGCATCCCGTACCTTCGGTAAATTTCATGGAGCCTGATTGCATTCAAGGCTTCTTTTGATATGGCGGTATAACCAGTCTGCGTATCGCTGACCCGCCAATAGCCTGATGCGATTTTAGTGAATATTGAAAGGATTGAATTTCCGAAGTAACGTATGCGGGGTACCACCAGCCATGCACTGCGGTGAATAAGGCGGTTTCCCTTTACATAGTCAATGCCTTCGTCAATAACAGGGCGGCAAATACTTTCCAGTTCAGAAGGATCCATTTGTCCGTCACCGGCCATCACCGCTGTGCAATCTATATTGTGGTCTTTGCACCATTTATACCCGGTTGCGATTGCCCCGCCAACGCCACCGTTTACCTTATGGTTGATGAGAATGATTCTGTCGGTTTCAGGATTTTTATTTGCTATTTCTGAAGGATTGAAGAACCGAACTTCCTCTTTTGCTGTCGTGTGAAGCACCTGCTCGGCACGATTAAACAGAGTTTTCTCTACTTCCATCTTCAGCTTGCTGGAAATGTTTTTTCTATCGCTTTTATCTTCTTCAATGTATCGCAATACAGTTTCAGATGTTTTATCCCGGCTCAAATCGTTTACAATAACTATCCGATCAACGAAGCCCGGCATCGTTTCTATGACCTTGCCGATCTGACGTTCTTCATTATAGGCCGGAATGACAACTGCTATTGTTTTATTGCTGAGCATTAATTTGGGGCAAATGTTAAACTAACTTAACGCTTCCTTTTTTAAGCGAATATTTTTCACCGGTAGCCGGACAGGAAGCAATGCCATCTTTATCAAAAGTCAGCCTTGATCCATGCCTGCTCATCCAGCCGGATAGTTTTGCCGGAACGCCTGTCATCAACGCGTAATCTGGTACGTCTTTGGTCACTACCGCTCCGGCACTATGCTCCTAGCGTAATTCCGCAAACTATCGTTGCGTTTGCTCCAATAGAAGTTCCCTTTTTGATCAGCGTTTGTTTATATTCTGTCTTTCGTTCAACGCCACTTCTGGGATTAATGACATTTGTGAGAACCATTGACGGACCCAGGAATACATCATCCTCACAAATCACTCCTTCGTACAGAGATACGTTGTTTTGGATTTTTACTTTATTACCGATGACTACGTTGATCGCCACGATAACATTCTGTCCCAGGCTGCAATTCATGCCGATTTTAGCCTTTGGCATGATATG
>CAYOYI010000403.1:0-4073 GCA_964408105.1 uncultured Chitinophagaceae bacterium
AACGCCCAGAAGTTGCGCCACATGACGGAATGATTCGGACACATGCCCCAACGATTACGGCATAACGCCCAGAAGTTGCGCCACATGACGGAATGATTCGGACACATGCCCCAACGATTACGGCATAACGCCCAGAAGTTGCGCCACATGACGGAATGATTCGGACACATGCCCCAACGATGACGGCATAACGCCCAGGAGTTGCGCCACATGACGGAATGATTCGGACACATGCCTCAACGATTGCGGCATAACGCCCAGGAGTTGCGTCACATGACGGAATGATTCGGGGGACTATCGGGAAATCTGTGTTAAAGGCCTTGGTTGTCATGTTTCGCGAACCGGAACTACCGCTTTTCCTCAAAAAAGATATGCACCTCTCTCGGAAGCAGCCATTTTCATAGGAATGATATTTGAAGGATACATTGCAATGCCTGCCTGCATTGATTATCATTAAAATTTTAGTTTTTCGTCTTGCCGGCAAAGCGGCTTGGTCCGAAAAATTTTCGCACAAAACCGACTACGGAAAATATCGCAAAGTATTACGCAAGTATCCGTAGTCATTTTTTTGAATACTTGACAAACCCATCCATGGCAGTTTACATTTGACGCTTTAGGGTTTATCTAAATGTAAAAATCCGACCAACAAAATTCAGCAGTCATGAAAAAGATTTCACTGTTCTCGTTATTATTTTCCGCTGCCGCGCTCTCGGCATTTTCACTAACCTTCAATTTCCAGACCGCTCGGAGGGCAGTCGCTGAATGCAGGGCGGAATCTTTTGGCGAGAAAGTCACGGTATGTCACCAGGGGAGGACAATCAGTATCCAGCGTTCAGCGCTCGCGGCACATTTAGCTCATGGCGATACCGAAGGGGAATGTAACTGATTTTAAATTTCATGGAGTGCCCATCGTGAAAGTCTGACATCTAAAATCTGATTTCTCTTCTCCGTCTTTCTTTCCATTTCAAAAAATCATTCTTCAAGCATTTAAAAAAATATGATTATGAAAAACTTCATTTCACTGGATAAACCATTAGCAGCGGCATTGCTTGCCGCACTATTCATTACACATTATGCAATGCGCTCGGAAGCACAGACCGGTGGAGTTGCAATTGGAGATACGATTGGCGCACCGCATCCGAGCGCCATTCTTGATTTGTCTTCGGGAAGCAAAGGGTTGCTGGTGCCAAGGCTGTCCACCCAGCAGCGGGATTCCATTGCATCGCCAGCCGATGGATTGATCATTTACGACACCGATCTGGACAGGCTGATGTACTACCGCAGCAGTTGGAATGATTTCGGATTGTGGGCAACGCGTGACAGCATGAGCGGAAATATTTATTACAATGACGGCAAAATAGGCATCGGGCCGGGCATGGACACGCTGCCGATGCCGGGTTCGCTCAATATACAAGGAGATGCGGGAATCGTCAGCTTTGTCACCACTACTGGTACGGTAGCAAACTCCCTTGCTGCCGAACTAAATACCTCCAGCGGCACGGGTGGTAATCTCATGGTGCAAACCATGCAAACGGGAAACGCTGACGTAATGACCATGGGAGTTTACTCTTACTTAGAAAGCAATGCGACTTTCTCGGTGGCGCTGGGAAGCCAGGCTTTTTATACAGGCTCAGGCGGCAGCCCTGATTCATTAGCGCTGATAGGCATAGCTGCGGATGCATACGTGATGGATAGCAGCGTTATCATGCTCGCCATTGGAACGCATAGCACCGCAGAGAGCGACCACCTCGGCATCAATGTCGGTGTTCATGCCACCGCAATGTCAGATTCTACTTTTATCAATAGCGGCCTGGTGGCTACTGTCAATAACGCTGGCGGTGAGGCTGCCCTCGAAATCATCAGCGACACGTTTGAAACGCGCTTCACCGCTGCCGGAATTTTCCGCAATTTCTATGATGGAAACTATGATTACAACATTTACGGAGCAGGAACGGCCATGAACTACCTCGGAGGAAAGTTGGGTATTGGTGCCATCACACCCGATACCGAGTTGCATGTGATCGGCAGCATCAAACAAAGCATCACCACCAGCAACGTAAGCAATCCTCCAACTGATACCGAGCTGGATGGACTATTCACCAGCCCTGCTACAAAAGGTGACGGCTGGACAACTTATGTAAAAGACAGTGACAGCGACAATCTCTATCAGATCATGGTGGTGGGTACAGCCTGGTACATTGTGGGCACAACGAAAGCGCAGTAATTCTCATTACCTAAAAAAGCATAACCATGAAAACTGTAATGGTACAGAGCATTGCCTATTGGGTATTGAGACTCTTTGTATTTATCCCACTACTCACTACCCACTACTCGCTACTCTCTCAAGTCAAAATGACCAACAAGGGCGCCAGCATTTACATCTCTCCCAACACAGGCGTGAACGTGAAAGGTGACATGCGCCACGACAGCGCGAGCATCATTCACAACTACGGCACAGTGAAAACGGATGTTACTCAAACCTACGGGACGATTGAACTGAAGGGCGATAGTTCGGAATGGAGAATTGATAGTGTGATTTTGTTGGAGAAAGGAAAATTGTTGTTGAATGAGAACTCTTTGATTATTTACAACAGCGATACGTTTGCTTTGCAGGCGGATAGCGGGAAAATAGTTGCAGAAGATTCTTCGCTTGGTAAAGTCAAATGGTTCATTGGTGAAAGCGTGAGTAAGTACACAATTCCGTTCATTAATAACAATGAAAACGACCTCGCTTTTATATTGCAGGTGGATACTGCTGGGATAGGAAATGCGAGTAGTTACTTTTCAGTTTCTACGTATCCCACAGATTTTATCAACTCACCGTTTCCTCCGCCAGTTAATTTTATCAATAATGTGAATGCGGTTGACAGATTTTGGGAAGTACATATTGACAGTTTTCAGACGAATCCTGTCACAACTTTAAAACTGAAATATGCTGAGGATGATTTGATTCTCAATCAGCTAAACGAATCAAACATTATCGGACAAAGATGGAATAATATCTGGTGGGATAGCGTAGGCGGCACGATTGACACTGCGGAAAATTTACTTACAATTGGAAATTTCCGGACGGAACACTCACTTTTATATCTGCTTGATTCGGTACAGTACAGAAGGATTTCCGGATGTTTTGGCCTTGATTATTTTTATGATGACTGTGCTGATTCTCATTTGCTTGCCCTTTTTGTTAGTGATCCATATGCTGAATTCCCTATCCGAATATTCCCGGTAAATTCTACCATATCACTGGGAACCTTATACAATCAAAATGATACGGTGTACAGCCCTATTATAGGGACCAGCATGATCTTTGAAAGTATCGTTTATAATAATCCGGTTCAACTCATTGAGATCTGCTGGCAAAAGGATACCATAGATTTGAGTTCAAACAAACGCTTTGAGCAAAAAATTAACGAAGACGACTTTGTAAATATCGGCAGCTCCATTGAAGCATATGACGAGTTCGGAAGATCTGTTTCATATATAGGAAGAATTGGCCAGCGATATGAAGCTGTTGCTATAGGATCACCTCGAAGCGATAGGGGTGCCGGATCAGACAACGGATCACTTTGGATAACCTTTATTGACAATAATACAATTGTGAGAGATGAAAATGAAATTGACAATCTGGCAAATATGCAAACCTGCGGTTCTGGAATAAATCTAATGCTGTCCTGTGACTTTTTTGGAAGTGCAGTTGCAGGAACAAATGATGATTTTCCCTTTGCAATGGTTGTGGGTGCTCAAGGAGATGGGAGCCTGGGGAATTGTGTACCAGGGCCGCTGGTCCCTACAAAAAAAGGAGCCGTTTATCTGGTAAAGCCATTTCCCTTCTTATCGGGCGATGCCAGAAAAATTTATGCAACAAATTTAGGTTACGATAATGCAACCAACGAAGGCTTAAGATTGGGTGCATCCGTGGCATACATGGGTCAATTGATTCCAGGAGGATATCACACAATTGTGGCAGGTGCTCCGGGAGATGATGTTATGGGCACCAATACGGGAGTTGTTTGGATTATACAGATGGATAGTTTCGGTTGTGACATAATGAATACTTATTGAATTGACAA
>CAYOYI010000404.1:0-4052 GCA_964408105.1 uncultured Chitinophagaceae bacterium
ATTAAACTCCAACCGCTGGCCGGGCTGTAAGGAAACACTTTGCGTATCGCTCTCATAACCAATAAATGAAAAAACGATAAGCACATTTTCTCCGGGAGAAACCACCAACTCAAATTTCCCGTAATCGTCACTAACGGTTCCGCCTGATGGATTATCAAGTGAATAAATATTCACACCGGTAACAGGATCTCCGGTCTGATCAGTGAGCTTGCCAAAGATGGATGCCTGCTGGGCGAAAGAATTGAAAATGCTGACGAAAAACAGGAACGTCAGGGCACGGATTTTCATAATGTCCATCCGAAACGCTGGTTAGGCAAGTATAGTATTTACATCCATTCGCTTAAGGCTGGAAATGGTCTTAAGAGGGTCGTCAGATTTGAAGACACTGTTTCCGGCTACCAAAACATCAGCTCCCGCTTTTAGAATTTCTGATGCATTATTGGTCCCCACTCCCCCATCAATTTCAATCAACGCTTTAGAGCCAGTGCTCTTAATGAGCATCTTCAGTTTTTTGATCCTTGACAGCGTATTCTTAATGAACTTCTGTCCGCCCCATCCCGGATTAACTGACATCATGCATACCACATCAATATCCGGAAGGATATCTTCAAGCTGATTTACATTGGTGTGCGGGTTTATTGCCACCCCTGCCCTCATACCCTTCTCTTTAATAGCGTGAATTGACCGATGCAAATGAGGGCTTGCTTCAATATGAATTGAAAGATTATCAGCACCGGCTTTATGAAATTCATCAATGAATTTGTCAGGCTCAACAATCATCAAATGCACATCCAACACCTTTTTTGTAAGCGGTCGAATGGCAGCAACCACAGGAGGGCCAATGGTAATATTCGGCACAAATCTGCCGTCCATCACGTCAACATGAATCCATTCCGCCTCACTGTCGTTGATCATTTTGATCGCATCACCGAGATAAGCAAAATCAGCCGACAGTATGGAGGGCGCTACCATGTGATTCATGGTGCGAAGTTAGTAAAGTAGTAAGTATGTTCCCTTTTGGAATTACTCCCCGAGATAAGACTTCAACGACTTGGAAGTTGTGGTTTTTCTCAACCTTCTCAGTGAGCGTTCTTTGATCTGGCGAACGCGCTCACGGGTGAGGTCGAATTTTTTACCGATCTCTTCCAAGGTCATGTGTATTTCACCACGAAGGCCGAAGTAGCAGGATACAATTTCAGCATCCCTTTTCGGAAGAACAGCAAGCGCTTTTTTGATCTCAGCCTTAAGAGAAGCCTTCATCATCTCCTTCTGAGACCCTGAAGCATCCTCATCCTGGATGACATCATACAGGCTTGATTCGTCTTCATCGTTACCGGAAAATGGCGCATCCATCGAGACGTGCTTGTGGGCACTGCGAATGATATCGTCAATTTCCTTTTTATTGATCTTCAGTATTTCCTCCAACTCTTCGTTGGTAGGTTCCCGCTGGTACTTTTGTTCAAATTCGTACATCGTACGGGTGATCCTGTTGTAAGATCCTACTTTATTCAATGGTAAGCGGATAATTCGTGATTGCTCGACCAATGCCTGCAAAACCGACTGCCTGATCCACCAAACTGCGTAGGAGATGAATTTAAAACCTCTTGTTTCATCGAACTTTTGGGCAGCCTTGATCAGACCGAGATTCCCTTCATTGATAAGATCGCTGAGTTGCAGACCCTGATTTTGATATTGCTTGGCAACGGAAACAACGAAACGCAAATTTGCCTTCACCATTTTTTCCAAAGCCTCGGGATCACCTTCCCTAACTTTTCGGGCTAATTCTACTTCCTGCTCATCAGTGAGCAGAGATTCTTTAGCAATTTCCTGTAAATACTTTTCAAGGGAATAGTTGTCCCTTTGGGTGATATGATTCGTGATCTTCAGTTGCCTCATTCCGTTGTTGTTTAGGTCTGCTCTCTTACGGAATGAGACCTGCTAAGGTTACGGAAGGCTACGAAGAATTACTTATTCCATAACATACCAGAATACCTATACTTCGCTATTTGTACGGAGTTACAGGCCGATAACTTTGCACTTACTAACCGCATCAAAAGATTTCTATGATTAAAAATGTCCTGTTAATTCTGGCGCTGGGCTTGAGCCCGGCTTTGAGTATCGCTCAAAATGGTTCAATAAGCGGAAAAGTTTCCACTGAAAAAGAAGGTAAAGTGCTTCCCTTCGTACATGTCTTCATCAATGAAAAAAATGGAACCCAAACAGATGAGAACGGCAAGTTCTCCATAACCGGCCTGGCAAAAGGCAGCTACATTTTAAAATTCAAATTCATCGGCTTTGAAGAACTGATGTTAGAGGAACTGCGAATAGAATATGAAGACCAGCATATCCACCTTGCGGATATATTTTTAAAGGAAAAGCCCGTCAGGATAAATGAGGTGATGGTGATCGAGCACAGAACCGGATTTAACGAGCGCTATAGCGCAACCAACAATGTAGTTGCAAAAAAAGAATTGGAAATGATCATGCCCGTTGGCACTGAAGAGGCTTTGAAGACCGTGCCGGGTGTGAACATTGCGGGTGATATGGGCATTTCAAACAGGCTTAATGTAGGTATCAGGGGCTCTTATCCAAGGAGGGCAGACAAAATACTTATCCTGGAAGATGGCACCCCGGTGGCTCCTGCTCCATACCTTGCGCCATCTGCGTACTACAATCCACCCTCGGAAAGATTAGATGGCATTGAAATAATCAAAGGCGCTGAAGTACTTACTTACGGGCCGAATAATATTTACGGAGCCATTAATTACATCACAAGGAGGCCACCTCTGAAACCGACATTCTCCGCGAATTTCACAGGAGGAAGCCACCGTTATCTGTCGGGCATGCTTTCTTATGGAGGCACCTGGAATAACGTTGGTGCTGAACTTCAACTTCTTGGGAAGAACTTTGACGGCTACACTCAGAATTCGCAATCCAAAATTTTCAATGCCACGGCAAAAGTTTATGCGGATATTGGAAAGAAGCAATCATTTTATGTGAAGATCAACTTTCACACCGAAAGCTCACTTGCGACTTACAGTTCCATTACACCGCTAACCTTTCGCCTGGACCCAACGCAAAATCCATTTGATGCAGATGAATTACAAACCACCCGTTATGGAATTGACCTGGTTCATAACCTTGCTCTCGGAAGCAGAGTTGTGCTAAATACAAAACTATACGGCTCGCAGTTCAGCCGGGATTGGTGGAGGCAAAATACTTCTGTGATCAAGGCAGGCACGGTGAGAAGCTATGTCGGTGATGAAATTTATTTCTCAAGATACAGCTATCTCGAAGGAGAAGCTTTTACGGATGATGACTACGTACGCGTAGGAAAGATCAGCAATGGAAGAGAAAGCACCAAAGCGCGAAACAGGTTATTCCATGTTGGAGGAGTGCAGGAAACGTTAAAAGTGAATTGGCTTACCGGAGCAGTGAAACATAACACAGAGGCAGCTTTCCGGTTTCACATTGAGAAATTTGAAAACACGGAAATCGCAAATGATTCCTCACGTTTCAGCAGAAGCGGAAGGATAGTTCTTGATGAAGTTTACCATCTCTACGCTTTTTCCGGACATCTGAAGCACACTTTAACCTACAAGAAGTTAATGATTGCACCGGCAGTTCGTGTTGAATATATCATGATGAATGCCCAAGACCTGCTGAAAACCGCAAATGATCCAAATAACCCTGGCAATGAAGATTACAACAGGCCTGAGAATAATTTCCTGGCCGTAATGCCGGGTGTATCCGTCAATTTCGATGCTGTAGATAACAACAAACATAAGAGGTCTTAGTTCTCAATTTTCTACCAAGGTTACACCCCACCAACATCCGAAGCAGGGTTTCTCTCGGTTGATGAGGAAGGTAATGTATCAAAGCCTGTGGATTTCAATTCAATCAACATCAAACCGGAAACCAGTAATGATTTTGAAATCGGCACGAGAGGCAGCCTGAGTGACAACGGATTTTCAGGGCAGCTGACTTACTTCTACAATAATATCAGAAACTTTTATGCAGCGGGCAGGCAGGAAGCATTTGAATCACTGTGC
>CAYOYI010000405.1:0-4046 GCA_964408105.1 uncultured Chitinophagaceae bacterium
GGTTTGCGTACATCCGACAGGTACATCACAAATGCCATTGAAACAATTACTGCAATCAGTTACTGTATCCAATTACTGCCATGCGTACGGAGGGAGTCCATTGGACACAGCCAGCATACTGTCAGGCGTGACACAAATACTTAATGGATTCCTTACGGTTATTAACGTTGAGTCACTGCCACAACCGATGGTATAAATAATAGTATGTGTGCCATACCCGGCAACGGAAGGATTGAATATGCCCGATAACGTATCGGTTATCCCAGGTCCGCTCCAAGTTCCGCCAGAGGTTGCTGACTTTAAAGTATCTGCCTCTCCATTGATGTAGTACGGGCCGGCAGGATAGATGGAAGCGTTACAGCATGAAGTAATTGTAAAAGGAATACAGGCCGACATATTGACAGACTGCACATAGCCGCTTCTTTGAACACTGGCTGAATTTCCGGTAGTGCCTGCAACGATAATATCACCATTGGTGCTTACAGTTACATCAAATACGCTAAATGGGAGCATCACCGAATCAATGATATTTAAATCAGGATCGAATTTAATTACCCGGTCAGCAGAACCCGCGTAAACATTGCCACAGTTATCAATGTCAATACCGCTGTTAAGGGGCATATTAAGTCCAAAGGGACCGATAACGGTGTCTTTGCCGCCAGGAATAATTGTTGTTGTTAAGATGCTGCCATTAAGAAGTGATCGCTTATGAATGACCCTGCCATTTTGTGTGTAGAGAAAACTATCATTCGCCCTGATTGCACATATACCTGAGTTACCGTTTTTTGGACGAAAATATTCGGACTTGTAGCCAAAATTGTAAGACGAATTCACACCGAACAAATTAGTGCCGGTAAAATTCTCATTAACAGCGCCTATAGTATCTAATGTGAGAAAATAATAATTGGAACTACCAGAAGAAGTAATAGCTCTTACCTCATTTATATCCATTATTGGAAAAGGAGCAGGGTGTGTGCGGGTATTTGCTACAAATGCAGTGTCTGTTGTGACACCGTTTAAAGTGTTTATTGAGAAGATAACCCCGTGACTTTGCGGAAGGAAGGATGTATTCAACCGCGTTCCACCCACCATCATTTTAGTTTGATCGCAGTTGAAGGCAATTGACCAATACTCATCTGATTGAAATTGATTGCCGCTAACAGACCATATTAAATTGCCGTTTGTATTAATCTTCTGCATTGCTGCAATTGAGCCTGAAGTAATGTAGCTATTGCCTAGTCGATCGGTCTTAATTGTGCCAAGCCAATCCCCAGCAACGGTATCCCAAGGGGTGTTATATGTCCATTGTAATACACCCGATGGGTTATACTTCTGCAAACGCATTGGTGAGTCGCCTCCTATGATATACACATTTCCAAAGCTGTCAGTCTCACACTCCCAGACACCATTGGAATTGGGTAGCACCGGAAGTTGAACCCAGGGATCAATTACAACCGGACGGGACGGGTCATAATTTCCCACATCGAATGAAATCTCGGTTCCCTTCGCAGCAAATGCCGAGTAAATAGTTTCCTTGTTACCATCTGCATAAAAAGTCTGGGGTTTATGTTCTATAATGTCACCAAAGGAAGTCGTAATTAGCAAGGAGCCGGTTTCCGAAATATGCTCAACTGTTCCATTGGTAAATTTCATTGTCACCTGTTTAATATCGGCTCCGGGATGTAAGATGAAGGAATATTTTATACCTGATAGCGGATGAAACACATATTCTGCATCAATGCCTTGGTAGAGATTTTTATAAATAAGCTTCTGGTATCCCTTTACATTTTCAATAGCATAAGTCGTCTTGCGGTCATCGCTGAGAATGGAGTAAGTATTTTGACTTCCGGTTTCATCTTCCGCTAATAACACTGCCGAAGAACTTGCTCCTTCCCATTTCATCTGAATATACTCGGTCTGAAGTAAGTATTTCGGTTTCGATTGGTCACCCTTTTTTCGGTCTGGATTTCTGTACCAGCTATCGAAGCGATAGGTCAGGCCTTGGGTTGTAAAAAGTATCTGTGAGGTGCGATTATCCATCGCAAATAAAATTTTAGTTCCCGTCAGATTGTTCCTGCCATCAAACTGGCCTTTGTTTTCGATGAAGCTTTTCTGTGAGTCAACAAAACGAGCTGACCACTTTACATCAGGTTGTTGTGCGTAATTGTGTGACAGCATTATCGCTGTTACCCAGGTAAACCATAATTTTTTCATTGGTAGGTGGTTTGTGTAAGAACTCTTGCTTGCTTAAAGATAACAAAATAAACTATTGTTTTGTTTGAGAATCTGCCACAACCGACAGACCGTTTACCATACAAACTTTTCCCCACATCTCGCGCAAGTATCCACTTGTGCGCATTATTTGGCAAGCATCCCACTTTTTGCGTGAGCTTTTGTGTAGAGCGATTTCTATGACATTAACCAATAGCACTCACATATTTTTCTTGGTACAATCTATCGTTGCGTACACAGGAAAATATTCTCCAAACCAGCTTATTTCTAACTGCATTGATCACCGACATCTTGTTTTTGTTTTCTCCTAATTTTCTTTCGTAGTAGGCTTTCATGTCTGCATTGTTGCGAATAGCTGATATAGCCGACATGTGCAATAATGTTTTCATGGCTTTATTGGCTTTGGTTGATACCCGGGTTTTACCTTTAATACTGGAACCGGATGAATACTCAAATGGCGCTACACCTGCATAGCAAGCAAACCGTGCCGGTTCGTTGATGTCTTTGAATTCATTGGTGGTTACAAGAATGGCTGATGCCGTTACTATGCCGACTCCATCAACGGAGGTGATGAGAGAAAACAACTTGTTGAGATGTTCATCCGATTTGATGAGTTGTTGAATTTCTCTTTCGGTTTTCTGAAGGTCCTTTTCAAGAGCGGCTATCGAACCTCTGCAAAGTGAAGCTGTTTGTTTGGACTGAGATTTATCAGCGAATGCCGATAGTTCTTTCAAGGGAACGGTCAACTGGTTCTTCACATTGATGAGCCTGCTGCGTAGGGCTACCAGGTGTTTCAGTTTTCTGACTACTTCTCTTTGGGGCTGCCACAACCGAAGCTCCTCTTTGTTCCTATAAGCATATTGAGCAATCCGCAGAGCATCAACTTTGTCATTCTTGCCTCTTTGAAGCCCGGAAGATTGTTTAATCTGCAAGGATGATTCCAGACAGACAGGAGCTTTCAAATGGCAAAGAAACTCAAGCAGGTGTTGGTTGTAAATACCCGTATGTTCCATGCAAAAAACAGTTTGCTCAAGACGGAAACCAGGGAGGGTTTTCAATTGTTTCAGGAATTTCCTTATGCCCTGAATTCCGTTTTCTTCCTGTGATTGAAAACAGATATCAGTTCCTTTCAGAACCGCAAAATCAAGCGTGTTTTTGGAAACATCAATTCCGATAAAATGCGTGTAATTCATACCTTTACTTTTAATGTGTTTTAAAATAGGTTAACATGTTTAAACACGATCAAACCCTTACTAATGAGCCTTGAAGCTCTAATTTCTATTTGATGCTTGTTTAAACGGCTGGCAGAGGGATTAAATCGCTCGATAGGTCTGAGAAACCTCGGACGCTCATTAAGTCCCCTCTGCCAGCGTTAACCTTATCAACACAAATCAACAGCTATTCACAAAAGAAAAAGAACCAAAAAGAAAAGATTGGTGATAATGATAATGAGTAAGCTATTGATAAATGCCTAAGGCAAATCTAAAGGGACGCTCAAATCATTTTAAGGCACAAGCGGACGCTTGCCCCAGAGTAAGGGGAAGGAATAATGATTTATCATTTCAGCTTCCGGTTGATTCATGAAGGAAGCGGCAAGATGCCGCAGCATAGCGCACACTCGGCAGCCGAGCGAGGGCGAAGGAGGAACATTGAGGTTGGGTACTATAGTTTTAGATATTTCCTCATTAATTTAGAGTAATCAAAAATTAGGACCATGAAGATTCGATTTTATAATTTGCACGGTACACTATTAGTATTTGCAGTCATTTCTTATCTACAGCTAACTGCACAGGATTTTTTACTATATCAACCAA
>CAYOYI010000406.1:0-4044 GCA_964408105.1 uncultured Chitinophagaceae bacterium
TTCACCGAATCAGGCAACGAAACCAAGATCACCGAGACGTATGAAGCTGAGAGCACGCATTCACTCTAGCTTCAGAAAAGCGGATGGCAGGCGATACTTAATAATCTGAAGAAGTACGCGGAATCCGGGAAATAACAGACAGATTCCATCTCTTTAAGAGATGGAATCTTTTGTTCTCAATCCCGCTCAAACCTCTCATTCACTACTTCCTTATCTAAATTTTTTCCATTAATGAGGCCTTCCACAAACTGATTCGCAAAGAACGGGGCAAGTGAAGCCCCTTTAGTTCCCAGCCCGTTGAAGATACCAAGCTGAGGATGCCGCGGATGAAAACCCAGCAGCGGCCTTCGATCTGCAACTGTGGGGCGTATCGCGGCATAATGTTCAACAACTTGAAACTCAAGATTCACCGCCTTGCTGAGTTTTTTCACCAATTCTTCTTTTCCCTTTTCGCTTGGCAAACCATCTTCAAAATCCCACTCATAGGTTGAGCCGACACGGAACAATTCATTTCCTAGCGGAGCAATGAAAACTCCCTTATGCCATATTCTGTCCTCCGGGAATCCCGGCATTTTCACGATCAGAATTTCACCTTTGGCAAGATTGAAGGGCAAATCCGGGAAGTAAGGATTTCCCTTGGCATCGCTACCCTCGCAAAAAATGATTTTTGAAGCAGACAGATCTCCGTACAAGATCCTCTCCCCTTTCAACTGTAGTTTGGCGAACTGAAATTTCTCTTCAAGCATTATCCCTTTACCTATGAACCATGTTCTCAATGTTTTCAGCAGCAGCGCATAATCCAATTGGTAAACACCACTGATCTCTACCCCACCCAAACTTGTTTCGCGAAAACATGCGGGGAATTCCTTAATTGGCTTAATGTTTTCCGGTAATTCTTCAAGTTCATGTTTTTGACGGAAAAACTGCTGGTCTTCCTTATTGGAAAATATCCGGCAAATGGTTTTCTCATTGAGAATATTGATCCCGAAAATTTTTTCAATGTCACGATAAGTTTCAATCGCGAATGGCAGCAGCTCATCAATCCGCCAGCTTTTCACCAGCCTTTTTCCGGTGATAGGATTAATAATTCCCGAAGCAATTTGTGAAGCAGAATTGGGATTGTACTCGTCAACTATTATTACTTTCTGTCCGGCTTTCAGGAGAAACCATGCCAGCATCGAGCCGGCAATACCCTGACCGACAATCAGGTAGTCAGCATCACGCATCAAACTCGTTACGGAATTCAGACTTCACTTCTGAAACCATGTTCAGCACTTTTTCCTTGAGCGAGGTTTTGTAGGATTTGAGTTTATCTGCAACGTGCTGGTCGGAAGTGCCGATGATCTGCGCGGCAAGTATCCCGGCATTTTTTGCTCCGTCCAGCGCAACGGTAGCAACCGGAACACCGGCAGGCATCTGAAGAATGGAGAGCACAGAATCCCATCCGTCAATAGAATTGGAAGATAATATGGGAACTCCTATCACCGGCAATGTTGTAGCTGATGCCACCATTCCGGGAAGATGCGCAGCGCCACCGGCCCCCGCAATGATCACCTTCAGCCCGCGTTCACGAGCCTGATGCGCGTATTCAAACATCCTTTCAGGCGTGCGGTGTGCAGAAACGACAGTAAGTTCACAAGCAACACCAAGCTGCTCAAGAATATTCGCAGCATCACGCATCACATCAAGGTCTGAACTGCTCCCCATTATTATTCCCACGACTGGCTGGCTCATGCGATTACTTTTAAGGTGTGCTTCACAAATTTAGCTTTTTCCTTAGCTGTTTTTAAGTCTTTGTCCACGATGGTCACATGTCCCATTTTGCGGAAAGGACGCGTGAATTTCTTTCCGTACAGATGAACTGAAACCCCATCCGTTTTTAAAACAGCATCAAGCCCCTGGTACTTTGCGGGACCATCATAACCCGGCTCGCCAAGCAGGTTTACCATCACCGATGGCGTTTTGATTGTTGTGGAACCGAGCGGAAGATTCAGTATGGCACGCAGGTGCTGCTCGAATTGTGAGGTGACATTTCCCTCAATAGTATGATGACCGCTGTTGTGAACACGCGGGGCAATTTCATTCACCAATATTTCACCGCTTCTTGAAAGGAACATTTCAACCGCCAGCAAACCAACTATTCCCAATTTCTCCGCAACCACAGTAGCAATCTCTTCAGCTTTCGCTTCTACATCATTTGATATTTCCGCAGGTGAGAATAGATACTCCACAAGATTTGCCTCGGGATGAAAATCAAGCTCCACAGCCGGAAAAGTCTTTACTTCGCCACTCTCATTCCTGGCTACAATCACCGAAAGCTCCTTTTCAATCTCCACCTGTTTTTCAAGCACGGAAGGCTGGTCAAATGCTTTATTAAAATCATCAACACTTTTGATTCGCTGCACTCCCCTGCCGTCATACCCTCCGGTTCTCAGCTTTTGAAAAAAAGGAAGCAGATCAGTATGCTTTGAAAGATCACTTTTCGAATCCGTCAAACGGAATTCTGAAGTCGGGATGCCGTTCTTTTGATAGAATAATTTCTGCAAACCCTTATCCTGGATTGTCCGGATAATACTGGGCTGCGGGAAAACCTTTTTGCCTTCCTTTTCCAATTTTTCCAGCGCATCTACATTCACATGTTCGATCTCGATGGAGATGACGTCCCCATCCTTACCAAAGTCATACACCGTTTGAAAATCAGAAAGGCTGCCGACCTTGAAGTTTTTAACCAAGGATTTGCATGGAGCGTCCTTATCAGGATCAAGGATGGAAATGTTCAGGTTGAAATTCATTCCCGCCTGAATGAGCATGCGGCCAAGCTGCCCGCCACCGAGAATCCCGATATTTTTATTGATGCTCATTCAAAGGAAGGGCAAATTTAACAACTTGCTTGTCCTGCCGGTCCCGAATACTCGGGATCCGGCATCGCCTAATGTAGAAATATTCACCCGGGGATTCCGGCACTGGACCGGAATGACCGTGCACACAGACTTTTTGACCTTCTCATTTCATCAAAATCAGAATTTTTGTCATAAAAGAACTCGTTTCAACTAACATTTTTTCAGTTTTCAGCGCATGGAACGTCAATTGCATTAAACGCTGCCGTAACAATTTTTCAATCACCCTAAAATTTAAAGGAGGATAAATTATGACACTGATCAAATGGAGAGGAGAAAATGACGTACCGTCAACCTTCTCAAACTGGATCGAAGACTTTTTCAATGAAACCAATTTCCCAAAGCGCGCCTGGGGCAATGCAAGCCCTGCCGTGAACATTCGCGAAACGAATGACAGCTTCGTGCTCGAAGTGGCTGTGCCGGGATTCGGCAAGGAAGATTTCAACGTGAACGTTGAGAACGACCTGCTCACCATCTCAGGCAACAAGGAAACCAAGAGCGAGCAGGAAGAAAGCGGCTACACCCGCAAGGAATTCAGCTACAACTCATTCAGCCGTTCATTCACGCTGCCTGAGTCGGTGAATGCTGAAAACATCAACGGGAACTACAGCAACGGCATTCTCACCGTCACCCTTCCGAAAAAGCCGGAAGCAACGAAAGTGAAGAAGACCGTGAAGGTTTCCTGATCTCAACGGAGATCAAACTGAAAAAAGCGGAAGTCAATCAGGGCTTCCGCTTTTTTTATATACGGATGGTGTGGCGTGTAGCCCTCGCTCGACTCAGAGCCGAGCGAGGGCAAAGGGATTCCAAATAATTCCAAATCCGGCAGAGCATCAGGCACTGTTTTTATTTATCTATTGTAATCATATACTTTTTTAGCACCTGAATAACAGCAAGCCCCATATACGTTTTCCATTATCAAACCAATATTCTGGGCATAATATTTAACTGAGGTAAAACCTGATGAAATGTAAGGGTCTTGCCTGATTTTAAAAATATTACTAAAAATCAAAGTATCTATTGTAAGGTCCTCATAAAATTCAAGTACTTCAAACGAATAAATTTGCCTATTCCCGTTATTATACTCAACCGTGTCCGACCATTCGGCACCTACGGTTAAACTATCCTTAAAATAGGCAATCTCTGC
>CAYOYI010000407.1:0-4016 GCA_964408105.1 uncultured Chitinophagaceae bacterium
ATTCTTTTATTCAGCAGTTGTTTGTGTTGCATTATCTCATGCTCGTTCCCAATCAGTTTGAGGAAGATTTGAATGAAGCGATTGTATTGCTGGATGCGGAAGAGCAAGCAATTCAAAGCGAAGCAAAAATGATCGCTTCAAAACTCAATGGCAAAATCCCCATCATTTACACCACTACTCCGATGGCGGCTGTGGCTGTTCGATTCCGCCAGCAGTTGAATGAAAACTCAAAGATGCTGGCATGGCATCACGTCATTCCCGAAATGAACCACAACGAACTTGTGGGCTGGAGAAAGAAGAGCGATGACTGGGGAGTGGTTTTCCTCCGCAATGACAATGATTATCCGCGCAATCAGCAGCGCATCGAAATCAATAAGGAGATCATTGGCAAATATTGCGACAACATCATCGATATCTATTCAAAGGGAAATTCTCACATTGAAAGAGCGCTTTATCTCATTCACCTGACTGATTGGGTCACCTATTACCTTGCGTCAATCAGAAACATGGATGCCGTGGAAGTGGATGTGATTGATTTTCTGAAGGGCTCGCTTGCAAAACAACCCATAGCCTGATGGCTGAAGTTGAATTTCAAAACCTCGGACTGATCAGCTACAAAGAAGCATGGGACTATCAGCACGAGTTGTTTAACGCGATTATCACTCAAAAACTGCAAAGAAATTCAACAACAAACAACAAACAACAAACAACAAACTATCTCCTATTCTGCGAGCACCCCCCGGTGATCACGCTGGGCAAAAGCGGCAAAGACCAAAACCTGCTAATGAGTGAATCATGGCTGAATCAGCAAGGAATTGAATTTTACAGAGTGAATCGCGGAGGTGACATCACCTATCACGGCCCTGGACAAGTCGTGGGCTACCCTATTCTCGACCTTGATAATTTCTTCACCGATATTCACAAATATCTCAGGCTGCTCGAAGAGATGGTCATTCTCACCCTCGATGAATTCGGCATCAAAGGAGAAAGGCTCCCGAAAGCAACCGGTGTCTGGCTTAACGCTGACAATCCCGCCAGGGCCAGAAAGATCTGCGCGATGGGCATCCGTACCAGCCGGTGGGTCACTATGCATGGATTTGCGCTCAATGTAAATACCGACCTGGCTCATTTCAACTTCATCGTACCCTGCGGGATCAACGACAAGCAGGTCACCTCTATGCAGAAGGAGCTTGGAACCAAAGTGGACAGGATAATTGTTGAGGAATCGCTTAAGCGCAATTTCGAGCAGCTTTTTGATGTGCAACTGAAAACTAAAATCGAAATGCTGCGTTGAATAAGAGTGGACATTTTATCTCTCGTTTTTTAAATTAAGGTGAAATGATAAAAGACATCCAGTTCAAGAAAGTTGAAGACATTGCTGTCGCAGTCGCTAAAGGGACGGGTGAAGAAGCAGGCTCGTGGTTTGTTTACCTGATCAATATGAAAGATAATGCGATACAAGGCGTTCTGGTAAATTCAAAGGGTTACGGCACCCTTGAAGGCAAACCTGTGGAAACTTCATCCCTGCGCCAATTCTTCGATCGCATTGATGGCAACGATTACGTGAAACTGGAACTGCTTCCCGAAAAACTCACGGGACTCTCCAATCAATTCTGGGTAAGCTTCTGGGAAGACGGATTTCTGTATGACAAGAAATACGTTTTCGTCACCGAAAGCATAATCGAAAACAACTTCACCAATATTCCCGTGCTCAACAAGCGGGGTGTAATGATCAGATAGTATATTATTCTGGTGGTAATTATTTTCTTATAGTTGAGGTTAGAGCCCAACTTTCAGGGGAGTTAAACCTTCGGGATACCTGCTGCAAAATAAGGCGATAAATAAAAGAGAAACCTGCCTCAATCCTTACCAATATAAAGGTTCAGCGCCTAAATATTTTTCAATAATAGGCTGATAGTAGTGCTTCATCTTGCCGAGGTTGAAGGTTTCGGGGCGCTTGGTGTAGAGGTCGAAGCGGTTGAAGCTGCGCACCCATTGCTTGAAGAGTTTATCCTTTTCGCACTCGAGCTCCGCGTAGCTGTTGCCGGTGTGCCACGGATAGAAGGAGTGATAGCGCACGCACACCATGCCCTGCTCGGGTATCCTGTTAGCAGGATGATGGCGCAGCACCTGGTAGAGGTATTCATCATGCCCCCAGGCGAGGAGCAGGTTGTCAAGCCCGCAACCTGCTTCATACATGCCAAGAGGAGTGTTGTAACGAGAATCGCGCATGTCGGGATTGAGGCTATTAAACTCAGGATAAACGCACGTTTCAGGCAGGCGACAGCCGACCACAAAAATATCACCGACCATGCCCCACTGCTCGTTCTGGCTGGTGCCGTCATCATCATTACCCCAGAGGTACATTACCTTACCGAGGTCGTGAATGAGCGCAACAAGTTGCATCCAGTCAGGCTCACCCGCTTCACGAGCGCCCTCAGCAGCCTGCAGGAGATGCTGCACATTAGGAAGCGTCAGATCAGGATCACTCACATCAACCAGCGTGTTGAGCCTTTCCATCGCCTCCCACACGTGCAGAGGCTTGTCGAACGTGAGGTATTTCTTTTTCATCCGCTGCACATAGTCAACCGTCTGCTGCGAACGCATCTTGCGATAATGCTCGCGCACAGCAAGCGTGATAGGGTCGGTTTTGTGGTAGTTGCGGAAGGCTGTCTCTGACATAATTAAAAACGGAATACCGCCTCACCCTGAAGCGCTTCGCTTTCTGTCCCTCTCCTGAGGGAGAGGGGAAAAACAAAAATAGAACGCAAGCGTTGGGGCAGATGGTTCATTTATTCAAAATTAGCACATCTGCAAATTGGCACATCAGCAAATCAAACCACCATCTTCTCAATCGGTACCACGAGGATGCCTTCGGCTCCGGCTTTCTTCAACTCGTCAATCACTTCCCAAAAAGTGTCTTCTTTCACCACGCTGTGCAGGCTGCTCCAACCTTCTCTTGCAAGCGGCAGAATGGTAGGGCTTTTGATGCCGGGAAGAAGCTTGCATATCTTGTCGAGCGATTTGTTGGGAGCATTCAGCAGGATGTATTTATTGCTACGGGCATTGTTGACGGCACGAATGCGAAAGAGCAGCTTTTCAACGATAGCTGTCTTTTCAGAATTGAGATTCTTGTTAGACACCAGCACTGCTTGAGATTCCATCACGGTCTCGACTTCTTTCAGTCCATTGGTGAAGAGTGTACTGCCTGTGCTGACAATATCAAGGATGCCATCGGCAAGCCCGATGCCCGGAGCGATCTCCACGCTTCCGCTGATCTCTTCAATTCCACAGTTGACCTTGTTCTTTTTTAGAAAATCTTTGAGGATGTTTGGATAGCTCGTTGCAATCTTCTTTCCGTTGAAAAAAGAAACACCTTTGTAGGTTTCGTCTTTTCCTACAGCAAGAGACAGACGACAACGCGCAAAGCCGAGTTTCTCAAGCACATTTATTTTTTTGTTTTTCTCGCGAACAATGTTCTCCCCCAGAATCCCAACATCAGCTACGCCATCTTCGACATATTGGGGGATGTCATCATCACGGAGGAAAAGCGCTTCTATCGGAAAGTTGGAAGCACGTGCCTTGAGTGTACTCGAACCATTGCCAACTTTCACTCCGCACTCTTTGAGCAACTGAAGCGATTGTTCATTAAGCCTTCCACTTTTTTGTATTGCAATGCGCAGGATTTCTTTCATTGATCTCATTTTACCTCACCCCTCCCCTTTCCTTTAGGAGAGGGAGTCCGGGCGGGTCTTGCTTTTAACAGTTAAATAAATAATCGGTCATAATCAACTATCCATTATCAATTGTCATCTTCCCATCCATTCTTTTAATGAGCCAATAACTTCATCATTGTACTTCACCCAGTTATAATGAGAATAATATTTATTGGCGGATTGGTTTTTATCCAAATGCTTGTGAGTGGTTTTTGATGATGACAGCATTTTGTAAAGCCTTTCAACCGCCCGCCATGGAGCAAGCTAATCATTAATGAACGAAAAATCAAGCACAGGAAC
>CAYOYI010000408.1:0-4010 GCA_964408105.1 uncultured Chitinophagaceae bacterium
TTTCTCCTCAACCTTAGTTTAGGCTCATGCTTTCCAAGTTCAATCTTGCTCAAATTAGACGCATCACAACCGAAAGCTTTACTGAACTCCTCAATGCTAAATCCTCCGACCATTCTTGCCATCCTCAATTGTTCCCTGAATTCCATTTTCGATAGATTGTAAGGCATGTACCCAAGGAAATTGATAATCCGGGCAGCCTGTGTTTGCCTTGGTTGCTTCTTGTTCGTCTCCCAATTAATAACCGAGAATTGCCCAATTCCCAATTCTTCAGCCGCTTCGAGTTGAGTTAAGCCTCTATCCAACCTTGCTGCCCTTAAATGGTCGCCAAGCGTTTTAAATACCTTCGGATAAGAGGAGCTTTTAGGTCTTTTACAGGTAAGAGAGCATTTTACAACTAAGCAACGTATCCCCAAAGCTGCATGGTGTCAACATGCTGCACCTCCCAGGGCTTCTTGCCGGAAAGGTCAAGAATCTTCGGAAGTTCGATGCCATTTACCAGCATCCTGCGGCAGAGGTAGGGCACATCGAATTCCTTGAGGTTGTGCCCGCACAGTCCGTGCTTCTCCGGCATATTATAATGTTTGTCCAGCAGATCCTTGAATTCAAGCAGCACGTGTTTTTCGGTTTGCGAAGCAAATGATTTCACCTTGAAAGTCATCCGGCCATTGTCTTCAGCTTTGCGAAAAAAACCCGCTGAGATGCACACTACCATGCCGAACTCGGCATAAATGCCCGCACGCTCAAAATAATTATCGCCAAGCTGCTCGCCTTCCTGCATGTATTTGCGCGCTTTTAACTCCCAAAGCTCTTTGTAATCCTCGGGCAAGCGGCCGAAGTCATCGGTTTGAGGCACGGTTTCTATGTCAACTACTAAAAGATTCTCAAGTAAAATGTTATCGAGCATGTTGATTTATTTTAAATTTCAGATTGTTAGTATTCCACCGGATAATGTTGATTCCTACTTTGCAGCTTTACGAAATATATGTAAATATATGGTAGCTTTGGCTCGAATTTAAAAAACAAAAACACCCCATCTGTAAATGGCAACATCACAGGATAGTAAAAAAACCTTCTATGTCGTATTGATCGTCATCCTTATCCTTTTGAACGGATTTTTTGCTTATAACCACTGGAAGGCAAGCCAGCTTAACGCCCAACTTGAACAGGAAAAAACCGAACTCACTGCTGAACTTGACAGTGTGGATGCCGAACTAAAGGAAACTACCGCCCTGCTTGACTCTATCAGCGGGCTTAACACCGAGATGAACGCTGAACTGGCTGCCATTAAGAAAGAGCTTGAAGAAAAGCGCAATCAGATAGAGGCGCTGCTCAAAGACAAAAAAGAATTAGACCGTGCAAGAGCGATGATAAAATCGCTGAAGGCTGAAGCTCAAAAGTATATTTCAAAGATTGACTCACTCAACGTTACCATTGCCGCCCTTAGCGACACGGTGAAAATGAAAGAAGCTGCCAACATGCAGTTGATGAGCGAAAACACTCAGTTGCAATCAGAAAAATCAATGCTTTCAAAGAAGGTGGAACTCAGCTCCCTGCTGATACCTGAAAATGTTCAGGCAACCGGGGTATTTATGAAATCCAACGATCGTGAGGTGCCCACAAGCAAAGCCAAGAAAACTCAAAAGCTTAAGATATGCTTTGACGTTCCTGAAAATCGCGGTGTGGATGCGGGAGATAAAACTATTTTACTGAGAATTCTAAATCCGCAGGGTGCAACTATTGCTGTTTCTTCGGAAGGTTCGGGTGTTTTCACGACCGACACCGGTGAGGAAAAGCAATATACCACCGCAACCAAATTTTCTTATTCCAATCAGAAGCAAAATGTCTGCGCTTCTTGGTCGCAAACACAGGCTTTCGGTTCAGGCACTTACCAGGTATTCTTCTACCAGAATGGCCATGAACTGGGAAGCTCTGAGTTTACGCTCAAGTAGCCGACAACTTAGCTTCATTTAATTGCCCGGTCTGCCCCAAGAATGAGTTCCGCGAAGGAGTTATTGCGCCTTTTTGAAAATTACAGAAGTAAGAATGCGCTGAAATCCATTCCGGATGAGTTGTATGAACCTATTCGTTACATTCTTGATCTTGGCGGCAAAAGGCTTCGGCCTATGCTCACATTACTCGGCTGCGATCTTTTTGAGGGGAACGTGAAGCAATCACTTCCGGCCGCGTACGCAGTAGAATTATTTCACAATTTCACGCTTATTCATGATGACATCATGGATAATGCAACCATCAGGCGGCATAAGCCAACCGTTCATACAAGGTTCGGTATGCCGCGTGCCATTCTCTCAGGTGATGTTGCGCTTATCTATTCTTATGAATTCCTGAACCGGCTGAGTCCTGACCAAACTCACGAATGCATCCGGTTATTTAACTCGACAGCAATAAAAGTCTGCGAAGGCCAGCAGTATGACATGAATTTTCAATTACAGGAAAAGGTGTCCATCGCTGATTACCTCACGATGATCGAGTATAAAACGGCAGTACTCCTTGCTTGCAGCCTAAAACTTGGGGCCATTATTGCCGGTGCTCCTGAGAAAGATGCAAGCCTCCTGTATGATTTCGGAAGGAAGATGGGCATTTGCTTTCAACTTATGGATGATTTACTTGATTCATTTGGTGAAGAGAAAAAGTTAGGAAAGATAATTGGCGGAGACATCGCAGAAAACAAAAAGACCTTCCTTATGATCAAAGCTATTGAGCTCGCAAAGGGACGGACAAAGCAAAAGCTGAAATTCTATCTGACGAATAATATTCCCGTAAATGAGAAGGTAAGCAACATCATCAACATTTACCACCATCTTGGAATTGAAGAAAAAACAAAAGCTGAAATAAGCAAGCTCCATAAACAAGCCCTGAAAAGCCTGTCAAAGATCAATGCTTCAGAAAAAAAGAAAATTGCCCTGAAAGGATTTGCAGAAGCATTGCTGCATCGTCAATCTTAATTGATTAGTAAACCTTCTCTAATTTTTTCCAGCTTTGCTTGATGGTTTCCTTTTCAAGGCAGCGCTTGAGCTGAGTTAAAAATCTTTTCCTGCTTATTTCTCTGGCACCCAGGCTTTCCAGATGGCGTGTGTAAACCTGGCAATCTATCATTTCGACCCCTTTTGCCTGCATGGTTTTCACCAAAACAATAAATCCTGCCTTTGAAGCATTACTCACGGTGCTGAACATTGACTCCCCCGCGAACAAACCTCCGATAGAAACACCATACAATCCGCCAACCAGCTTTTTGTTTTTCCATACTTCTACAGAATGGGCATATCCTAATTCGTGGAGCTTAATGTAAGCAGCAATCATTTCAGGTGTTATCCAGGTTCCTTTTTGTCCCGGTCGCGGCTGTTCGCTGCACGCCTTCACCACTGCCTCAAATTCAGTATCAAACGTGATGTCAAAAGTGTTGTCCCGCAGTATCTTTCTCATGCTGTGTGAAACCTTCAATTCTTTTGGATAAAGCACCATCCTCGGATCAGGTGACCACCAGATGATCGGATCGCCTTCATTGAACCAAGGAAAAATTCCCAGCCGGTAAGCCTGTAACAATCGTCCCGGTTCAAGGTCCCCGCCAAAACCGATAATTCCATTCGGATGTGCAAGTTCCGGATCGGGAAACGCCCGCTCTTCGGTTAAGTCAAAAATCGGCATGGCAGGAAAGTTAGTTTATTCGGTTTTTCTTGTAAAACACGACCTCCAATTCCCTTATGAACAGGTAACTTTACACCTGAATGGAAAGTAATTCACACTCACCTGTGAATTAAGCAGGGCAAGGGTTTCGACTTAAAAACCCGTTATTGCCTATCATTGTAAACCTGCCGTTTGTGAAAAGATCAGTGCGTTTGACTCGTATTTCAAACCACAAGCGACAAACTGTAAACAAAAACATTATGGCATCAGAATATACCGAGAAAGATATTAAATCCCTTGACTGGAAGGAGCATATCCGCCTGCGTCCGGGAATGTACATCGGAAAGCTGGGCGATGGCTCAGCTCCT
>CAYOYI010000409.1:0-4009 GCA_964408105.1 uncultured Chitinophagaceae bacterium
TCTGTGATGAAGAAAGTACTGGGTGTAGCGGACAAAAGATCATTACCTCCGCTTTATTCTAAAACATTGAAAAAATGGTTTTCAAAAAACCAACGTTCACTCAAGCCGGAAAAAGCAATCAAAAAGGTTTATTTCTTCAGTGATGAGTTCACCAACTATAATGATGTCGAAATTGGGATTAAAGCAATCCGGCTGCTGAGCAAATTGGGTTATGAAGTGATAATACCTGAACATAAAGAAAGCGGGCGTGCTTTTATTTCAAAGGGACTTTTACTGAACGCAAAAAAAATTGCGGAGCAGAACGTTGCTCTTCTCAGCAAAATTGTCACCGAACAAACACCACTCATTGGCATCGAACCCTCCGCGATACTTACATTCAGAGATGAATATCCACGATTGGTAGGTGACGCCTTAAAGAGTTCAGCCAAACAACTCCAGCTAAATGTATTTCTTATTGATGAATTTCTTGCTGCCGAAATAAAAGCCGGCAACATTAATTCTCAATTCTTCACCAAAGAAAAACGAAACATCGAACTGCACGGGCATTGCCACCAAAAAGCTATGAGCAACATTGACCATACGGTTAAAATACTTTCACTCCCTGAAAATTATTCCGTGGTAGTTATCCCATCCGGGTGCTGTGGAATGGCCGGTTCTTTTGGTTATGAGAAAGAGCATTATGACGTTTCCATGCAAATTGGGGAATTAGTATTATTCCCTGCCGTCCGAAAAGCATCTTCAGATTGCATCATTGCGGCTCCCGGTACAAGCTGTCGTCATCAAATTGCAGACGGTACAGGAGTGAAAGCAAAACATCCGGTGGAAATATTATGGGATTCGATGGTTATCTGACCTTCACAAACTTTCCCGGGTAATTTCCATTACCCAATTGTAAAAAATAAATTCCGGTTGCTAATTCCGAAACATCAATTTCAAAATCATTACGCAGATTGTCAGTATTCCCACGCAACCATACTTTCCCGGATAAATCAAGAACTGAATAATTGATTGTTTTTGTCAAAGAAGTTTTGATAAACAATTTGCCATTCACCGGATTCGGCCACATTATTATGTTTTCCTTCGCAACTCCGATTATTCCTACCGGTTCGGTTACGTTAAAACTATTCGTCACCGGAGGCGCAGGATTATAGGTTGCGTCTCCATCCTGAGTGGCCTGCACCTCCACGGTTCCTGCTGCACCAGTCAGGGTGATTGTATTCCCGCTGACCATTGCTGGACCTGAAACAATAGAAAATGAGACCGTTAACCCAGAACTGGCCGTTGCTGAAATTGCAAATGGCGCATCTGTGGTCAGCTTATCCGAAATTGATGGAAAGGTGATCGTTTGATTTTGCAATGCAGCATTTGTGACTGCAAAACTTCTTGTCACCACAGGCGCAGGACCGTACATCAGACTTCCGCCTTGAGTTGCCTGAACTTGAACAGTGCCGGATGTACCAGTTAGCGTAATGGTATCACCAATGACAGTGGCGGGACCGGAAACAATTGAAAATGAAACAGGCAGCCCCGAACTGGCTGTTGCAAAAATCGCAAATGGTGCGTCATTGGTTTCTTTGTCAGGAATTGCAGTGAAGCTAATGGTTTGACTGAGTGGATTCACTTTGAAGTTTTGTGATACTGCGGGAGCAGGAGAGTAATCAATATCTCCGGCTTGTGTAGCTTGCACCTGTACGGTTCCAGAATCACCGGTTAGTGTAATTGTATTTCCTTGAATTATTGCCGGTCCTGTCAGAATTGAAAATGAAACCGGCAATCCCGAACTCGCTGTCGCTGAAATCGCGAATGGCGCATCGTCAACTAACTTATCGGGAATTGAAGGGAAGTTGATGGTTTGTGATTGCGTATTGAAAATCCAACCGCTCACATTTCCAAGATTTAGTGAACTGTTTGCATTGAACGTAGCTCCACCTGTCGCGCTGATGTCTTTCAGTTCAAGATATTGTCCATTCACCGTTCCCGATGCCTGACTGATGACGGCTTGCACTCCATCTGTGGTTCCTGAAACGAAAATAAAATCATTGGATGTTCCGGCAGCAATCAATTGATTGACTGTAATTGTAGAACCGGACCGCAGTTCAATTGTAGTGCCTGCATCAAACGTAAGCGTATTGAGCGTTACAGGACCCCAGAGCAATCCCACATCTAAGCTGTTGTTCATGAATTGCAAGTTATTAAGCGTGACGCTGTAATTGCTGCTCACATCGGGAATCGGATAAAATGAACTGGTGCAATAAATTTTGGAACTGCCGCCATTCAGCGTTAGATTGTCTCCGCTGATTCCATTCCACTGTAAGCTTCGCGTGTAAAAATTTGAAGTGCCGAGATTCAAAACTTTCGCGCCATTACCATCGAACAATGTTCGGAAGTCAACATGCACTCCTCTATTATTCGTAGTGAGCGTGCCGCTTTCCAGAATAATCTCGCGCACCGTAAGACTGTCCTGTAATGTCCATGTACCGGAACTGTTAAAGGTGAAATACGAATTCAGTCCGGGACTGCCTGCATATCCGGCAGTGATCGTTTCCGAATTGTTAGAATAAAAATTAAAATTCTCAACGTTGATGGTCATATTTGGACTCAGTGTCAGCGAGCCGTAAATATTCATCGTCTTTCCATTGCCGGAAAGTGTCGGATTATTCGTCACGCCCGTCCATGACATGTTGTGGAAATTCACGGAGCTGTTATCAATCGTTACTATTTGTCCCGCAGCGGTGAATGAGTTTGCGTTGAAGAAAACATTATCCAGCACGCCCGGCACTTCCGTGTAAAAAGTACTGCCACCGGAAGTCGTAGCCCAGTGACTTGCAAAATCGCTCCAGTTGCCACTTCCGCCCACCCAATAAAAATTGCGCGATACGATTGCCGTAATATTCCATCCTGTGTTGTTCCCGTTGTCAACGCTCTGCGTTGCGCTGAATGTTGCGCCACCCATTGCCTTCATGTCTTTCAAAATCAAATAAGTGCCGTTGACTGTTCCGGAAGATTTTGAGAAAGTCGCCTGAGTTCCCGCAACGGTTGACGACAAACTGATGGGCTGACCGGAATTTCCAGCAAGCGTGAGCGTTTGCGCGATGGTTTGGGTTTTGTTGGCTTCGAAAGTTGTATTAGCTCCGGGAGCTACTTCGAGAATTTGGAAATTATTCGCATCATAAACCGTGCTGTTCCCTTCACATACTACTTTGTAGAAATTATATCCTTCTCCCTGAAAATTTCCTGAAAAGAAAATGCTTGATGTGCCTGCATTGAATACCGTAGAAAGATCTTGTATCGAAAAATTGCGGCAATGGATTTCGCTACTCCCCAGGTTAATAGTGACGTTGCCCTGGTAATTTCCCTGCTGGAAATCAAGTGTTGCATGAACATCAAATCCATTGGTGCTGACGGTTCCGGCATACACGGAAAAATTTCCACAAGTAACATCAGACGTCAGTGTCCAATTGCCTCCATCAAGGATTGCAAAATTTTGAATGGAACCCTGCGAGCCGCTGAAAATCGTGTTGCCGGTCTTTGTACCCCTGAAATTGAGATTGTAAACCGATTTGTAAATATTATCGGTAAAATTTGCCGAGCCATACACGTTCAGCGGATAAGCATACGGAGCGGTGAAGGTTGGAGTGTTTGTAACCCCGGTGAAATTGATTTGCGCGCACTTTGCCTGCGTATCAACATCCACCGTTTGGTTAGCCATAGAAAATGAACCTGCGTTAAAATAAACATTGTCAAACTGGCTCGGCAGCGCGGTGTGAAAAGTGCTGCCACCGGAAGTAGTTGCCCAATGATTCAGTTGCGACCAGTTTCCTCCATTCCCTACCCAATAATAATTGGCAGGTGTGAAAGCCGTGATATTCCAGCCGGTGGTGTTGCCGAGGTTTTCGCAGGGATTCGCATTGAACGTGGCGCCACCGCTCGCGTGTATGTCGCGCATGATAACGTTCCCGATAGTAACGGTGCCGGAAGATTTGCTGAACGTAGCGGCTGCTCCGCTTGT
>CAYOYI010000410.1:0-3982 GCA_964408105.1 uncultured Chitinophagaceae bacterium
GGAAAATATTTATACCGAAAGCGGATTTGGCAATAACGGTAAGCAAAAGCCTTGCGGAAGAATTTGAGAGGCTTTATGGAAAACAGTTTGAGGTGATAAGAAATGTTCCGGTCAAATTCAATAATGTTATTTCAAAAGAGCCGGGTAAATATTTACTTTATCAGGGAGCATTAAACGAGGGCAGGGGACTGGATGAGCTTATACATGCGATGCAGAAGATAGACATGCCATTGAAGATTGCGGGGGAAGGAGATCTTTCTGTTTACTTGAGGAACAAGGTAAAATCCATGGGATTGGAATCAAAAATTGAATTCCTTGGATTTGTATCGCCCGACAAATTAGATGAATTGACAAATAATGCGTGGTTGGGTTTGAACCTTATAGAAAATAAAGGACTGAGTTACCATTACTCGCTTGCAAATAAATTCTTTGACTATATCAATCATGGTGTGCCATCCCTCAGCATGGATTTCCCGGAATACAAAAAGATAAATGAGCAATACGAAGTAAGTGTTTTGCTTGATAGTCTTGAGCCACAAGCGATTGCTGATACAATAGAATTGCTTCACAGTGATTTAAAAAAGTACGAAACTCTTCGGAACAATTGTGCAGCTGCGCGTAAAGAATTCAATTGGGAAAACGAAGAGAAGAAACTGATTTTAGCCTTTAGCTATCTATAGAAGTTATAGTTTGATCACCGTTCTGCTATAAGTTTGGCCATTAACTGAAAGTTGCATCTGATACGAGCCTGCCGACAGCTCGGCCCCTTTTATTTGCACGTAATGCAGGCCCGGATCGAGTTTTTGCGCTTCAGTTTTTCTTACAAGAGCGCCCTTCTCATCAAATACACTTACAGAAATCGAAGCAGATTCGAAGAGGTAAGTCTTCACCACAAAATTTTCCCAGAAAGGATTAGGGTATGTTCCAATGACGGAAACTATGGGTTCCGTCTCAATTCCTGTTTGCGGATTATATGGAACACGCGAGGGCTGAAGCACCGAGGCGGATGCACGGGCTGCTGCCGGTTGCTGACTTTCGGCAAGCACTTGAGTATTGTTATTGGTGTACCAGTAAGGGCTGCTGGTATGCGTATTGTCGGTGGGATTGGCGCGATCACCGGTTTGGTAAAAGTCTGCTTGCGTTCTTGTTTTATTTACATCCAGAATATAATAGCCGTGATCATCGAGGTCAACGTATTTTACAAAGGGATTCAGGCTTTGAATAATGTTTTGAGGTACGGAAAATCCGGCATTTTGTGTAGTGATGCTGGAGCAAACAAACTCCACCCCGATAGGAGCGCTGTTATGTTCCAGGTTGTTAGCCCATGCCGTATGAATATCACCGGTGAGCACTACAATATTTTTTAAGCCCTTATCCACAATGGTATCATAAAGGCGATCTCGTTCAGCTTTGTAACCATTCCATTGGTCAGAAAGGGGAAGTATTGCGTTCAAAGGCCCTATCATCACCTGCTGACCGATCACTTTCCATTGTGCGGTTGAATTATCCATTTGCTGAGAGAGCCAAGCTAACTGTTCTCTCCCGAGCATATAGCGGGAAGTATCTCCAAAGCTTAATGCCTGAGTTTGCTCATCACGCCCGATGATTCGCGTGTCAATCATGAAGAGGTCAAGCAGGTCGCCCCATTGAAAGGAACGATAAATCCTAATCGTGTCACTTGGGTCTGGTTTCCTTATAGGAATCCATTCGAAATAAGCCTGAACAGCCATGCGCTTTCTGATCTCATACGGCCCGTCACTTTGATCATCATGCGCCTCAGCGCCTCCGGACCAGGCGTTGTTGGCTATTTCATGATCGTCCCAAACATTGATGAATGGATACATTTGATGCGCTATTCGGAGGTCTGGATCAAGACGGTATTGAGAATATCGCTGGCGATAGTCTGCTAATTCATTAATTCGCTCGAGCGGTTCATGCGGGCGTCCAATGGTTCCTTCCGAGCCATTCTCATAAATGTAATCGCCCAGGTGTATCACGGCATCAATGTCGTTTCTGTTGGCGATCATGCGATATCCGTGGAAATACCCGTCAACATAATCCGAGCAGGAAACAACGGCAAACCGAAGAGAATCTATTGATCCCTGTGGCGCTGTGCGTGTGCGGCCGATAATGGAATTTCTTCCATCATGTTTAAAACGATAATAATACCACGTGTCGGGCTGAAGGTTATCCGCGTCAACTTTTACGGTGAAATCCATTATGGCATCGGTTGTAGCCGTACCGGAATTCACCGTTGAGTTGAATAATGTGTCCGTTGAGATTTCCCATTGCACATCTGCCGGACCAGAAGTTTGGTCGGGCGTAACGCGCGTCCAGATGATAACCCGATCTGTTAAAGGATCACCGGAAGCCACGCCATGATAAAAAGGGGCAAATGCAGGATCAAGCGTTGTGCGAAGGGCAATATCATCCTGAGCATTGGTAAAATAGACAGATGCAGCAAAAGCAATAGTGAGGATCGTAAAATGTCGCATGATAAAAATTTTGCTTTGGCAATTTACGAATAAAATCATGGGGCAAATGCGAGTTAAGTCATTCGGAATCTTTAGCTTTCGGTTAAATCTTTTTTAACGATGAAAGCCGTGGTGATCTTTTCGTCTTGCCTGATAGTGGCGGGCAGTTCGTTTTCAGCCACTTACTATGTTTCAAACACTGGGAATAATTCCGGCAATGGCCTTACACCCCTAACGGCATTTCAAACTCTGCAACATGCTTCTGAGGTTGTTGCACCCGGAGATTCGGTCATAGTGCTTCCCGGAACTTATGCGGGCTTTTATCATACGACAAGCGGAACCGTAAGCAATCGGATAACATTCCTCGCACAGGAAGGAGTGCTTATAAGTGCGCCCAATTCTACAACTGATGACGGAATTAATTTGGAGGGAGCAAGCTATATAACCGTTGAAGGCTTTATGGTATCCGGAGTACCCAGGGCAGGTTTGCGCTCTGTGCTAAACGATGGCGTGATTTTCCGCAATAATAAAGCCGATAACTGCGGGAAATGGGGAATCCTGACCGGATTCAGCGAGAATATTCTGATTGAGGCAAATGAATGCAGCCGCTCAATTGACGAGCATGGAATTTACGTCAGCAACAGCGCGGATAATCCGGTTATCAGAAATAACATTTGCTGGGGTAATAATGCCGCAGGGATTCACATGAACGGAGATGTTAGTCTTGGCGGTGATGGAATTATATCCAATGCCCTGATTTCGGGAAATATTATTCATGATAATGGTGTTGCCGGTGGTTCTGGAATCAATTGTGACGGAGTACAGACTTCCAGTATTGAAAATAATCTGATCTATAATAACCACGCCAGCGGTATTTCGCTTTACAGGATTGATGCAGGTGGCGGGGCCAACAACAATGTGGTCGTCAATAATACCGTGTTGCAACCTGATGACGGCAGATGGGCTTTAAACATCAGGGACGGCAGTATTAATAACATTGTGTTTAACAATATTTTTTACAGCGAGCATGCATTCAGAGGCAGCATCACAATAGATCAGCAAAGCCTGATTGGGTTCCACAGCGATTACAATGTCCTCACTAACCGCATGACCAGCAATGATGGTTCGAGCGTGATCTCGCTAGCGCAATGGCAAATGACAACGCAACTCGACAGCAACTCTATCATTGCTGAGCCTTCTGAGATTTTTTTAAATTCAGGTGCAAATGACTATCACCTGAAAGCCGGAAGTCCGGTAATTGATCTTGGTATCGCTGACTATTTTGGAGAGTTATCCGCTTCAACTGATATTGAAATGATTCAACGCCCGCAAGGCAATGCTCCTGACGCTGGAGCATTTGAGTTCATTATCGCAACAAGTATCGGAATGATTTCAAACTCAAAAATAAATTCAATTTTTCCCGATGAAGAAGTATGGATTTATGACCTTTTCGGCAGGGTTGTTTCAAAAGCTGACAAAAATGAATTGAATCCGGTTATGCGGAGTAT
>CAYOYI010000411.1:0-3932 GCA_964408105.1 uncultured Chitinophagaceae bacterium
TTCAACAAACATTTTGGTGAGCGGCATAGCAGCAAGACAGGGATTAGAACCATTTGGGATGTTTGAATTCACCTCGCTTGGGATATGGTTTCTTGGTGCCGGAATTTTATATATGCTCACAGTCGGGCAATTACTGCTGCCTAAGCGCAGAGCCGAACAATCACTTGAGGAAATATATGACATGGGCAAATATCTCACCGAGATCCGACTTCTTCCCGATTCCCAGTCTGTTAATACACCGATCGCGCAGTCCAGGCTGGCGAAAGATATTGACATTGAGATCCTGCAAATGCACAGGGAGAGCGGAGAAAATATCCCGGTACATCCATACGCGATGCTGCGTAGTGGAGATATTCTGAAAGTTCGATGCAATGTTGACAAGCTGAAAGAGCTGGCAGAACTGGAAGGAATCGAGCTCAAGGCGGACAGGAAAGAACACATAAAGTCCGATAAAACTTTTGAGGCGTTGATCGGGCCGAATTCTTCTTTCATTGGAAAAACGCTTTTCAAATTAGATTTTAGAAAGAGATTCAATGCTTCAGTGCTGGCGATAAGAAGCCGAAACGATATCATTCACGAAAAGATCGGTCATGCCCGGCTGCAGGCAGGTGACATTCTCCTGTTACGAGCATCACCCGAGCAGGTCTCAATATTCAGGGAGAGCGAAGACCTGCTGATTGTATCTGAGGTGAAGCATGAACGAATGGAGCTGCGTAAAAGTGCTGCCGTTGTTGTGGTGGCGGTGGCGGTTATTGCTGCGTCAGCATTAGGCATCATGCCCATTGTGCTCAGTGCATCTTTAGGTGTTGCAACTTTAATTGCTTTTAGGATTCTGTCACCCGGTGAAGCTTATAAAGCTATTGACTGGAAAGTGATATTTATGCTGGCAGGAGTACTTTCCATGGGTGCAGCTTTAGAAAAAACAGGCGCTGCTAAATTGATGGCGGATCAGGTGGTTAGTACATTTGGAAATGTAGGTCCTCAGGTGGTGCTGTCGCTGGTTTTCGTGATAACTATGCTGTTCACTAATATCATGTCAAACAACGCCACGGCTGCTTTGCTTGCTCCAATTGCTATTGTAACTGCTTATTCTCTTGATGTAAGTCCACGGCCTATTGTTGCTGTAACATTTGCCGCTTCCCTTAGCTTCATGACGCCAATGAGCTACCAAACTAATGCTATGATCTATGCACCCGGAAACTACCGCTTCAGGGATTACCTTATAGTGGGAACGCCATTGAACATTTTGTACTGGATAATGGCTACTTTTTTAATTCCCCGGTATTTTCCGTTTTAAGAGTTCTTTGGCAGCCTGAAAAACTTACCGGCTATTTGGACGGAGTAAACTTGAATTTCTGACCAGCTATGGCAGCAGATGCTATCAATCCGCCTTTAGCCATAGTGAAAATTGCGAGTCCTTCCATGAACTCAGCGCCTAACGATGCGCCTTCCGAAGCTGCCACCGCAGTCACTTCGGCTGAGAATTCTACTTTGTCCGCTTTGAAACGGTTCATTACTTCCTTGGTTTCGAAGAAGACCACCTCGCGATAAGCCTGTCCGCCTGCCTGCGCGCCAACGCTGAGTTGAGTCATTTTTGCGGTGCCTATCATTTTACCTTTTTCGTACACCACACCTTCTCCGCCTGCACCGCCAACAATAAAAGCTCCTTTCACAACATTTGGGAAGATGACGTAGCCATGGGAGTTTTTGAAAAATTTTGCAAGGCCCGGGTCCTTCTCAAGAAAGGCGCTCTTGGCGGCTGTGCTCTCTTCTACAAGATTATTGCCATCATTGGATTGGGCAAACAGAGCTGATACCAGCAATACAAAGGCTAAAATTAATGAGACGTGCTTCATGACTTTTAATTATTGAGATTTATTGAAAAACAATACTACCGTTTGTTGTGCAGATAAAAAATTAATCATCGTTGAAAATAAACACATCTTGATCCGGTTGTATGAGCAATTGAACGATAACGAACCAAGTTTTTCTTAAAATACTTTAAAACGTCCTCCCGGTTTCAGGCAAATAATTGTGCGCTCTCCGAATTTTTGTTGCAGATGATTGCAGAGCATTTCGGGATCACCTTTTTAGAAACTTTCTTAAAGAGGGAAGGGAGAAGCATGATGCACAGAAGTAATAAGTAAAAGCTACACACCCGGTTCACGATGAGCAAGTCTATATTTATGTCTTCAACATTTTAAATTCAGATGCATTATTTTTAGGAGAGAAAAAAGATGAGACAAGCTGTTATAGGATTGACTGCAATCGGAGTAGTTGCCGCAACTATCTTAATTGTTATCATTAGTAAGAAGCCAGAATCTGCGTATATCCCTGCCGTTTCCAAGCAAAGCGTGAAACAGGAAACTCCTTTAAACCAAAGAATTCAAAAACCGGAACTTAATAATGCAAGAATTCTTGTCTCGGGAAATTTTACGCGGCCGCTTTGGTCGTCTGACGGGAATAAAGTGCTTTTAACTCAAGAAGGCAATCTGGGGTTATACTATGTTGAAAAAAGTAATTCTCATAATGTAGTGCAATTGAATAATGTTAAAGGAGCCGGTTATGGAGCTGCCTGGTCACACAATGGCGAAAGCGTTTTTTATGTTGAAAAAGAAAACTACAAGCCTATTGTGAAAAGTATTTCACTTCAGACAAAGGAAGTAAATATTCACCCGGAAATTCATTTCAGCAGTGTAAAATCATTTACCCGGTCAAATGGGAAAGAGCTTTATCTTATACTCAATCCGCAAACACTGCAAATAGAGGCTTTCAATCCACAAAGCGGGAAGAAATGGATTGTCACCAAAAATGAAGGGCAGTTTTATGAACCATTACTATCTCCGGATCACACGATGGTGGCTGTTCACCGGGATGCAGAGATTCTTGTTTATAATGTTTATGGCGGTGGTTTAAAAAGTACAATAGGAAAAGGAATTGTTTCAAGCTGGTCAAGCGACAACAAATATCTTTTGGGTTTTCTGGATGAAAGCGCTGACGGACATAACATTAATAATTCTGAGCTGTACTTATTCACGGCAGATGGTTCGCAGAAATGGCAACTTACCGACACAGAGGATTTGACCGAAATGTGGCCATCATGGAATCCGGTGAAGAATGAAATTGTATTTGCAGACGGCAAGTCAGGGCAGATTTTCATTGCTGAGATCGTCTTAAGCGAATAGGAATGCACTTTCTCTTAATTCAATTCATCCTTGTTGTTTTCTTTGATGCAGTTGCTGCGCAAGTTATCGTAATTGACCCCGGACACGGAGTGGAATCAAATTGTCAGAATTGTGACCGGCCGGATGACGAAGTGCTTACGGTGATGGCGGTTGCGTTGAAACTGCGCGATACGCTGCAAGCTTCTTGCAACTGGACGGTTCATCTTACGCGAACCAGCAATGCCTGCGGACAATGCCCTACTTTGACGCAGCGCGAAAGCATGTCGAACTCATGGGGTGCAGATCGGTTCTTGAGTATCCATGCAAATGCAGGAGGTGGCACAGGCACTGAAACATTCTGGTGTAATCTTAGCGCATCAAACAATGCGGATGCACAGGCATTCGCAACTGAAATTCAAAATCGAATGGTGACTTACGGGCAATGGACCAACCGAAGGGTGGTGGAGGATAATTACTATCTCGGTTTTCACCTTGGCGTTTTGGATAACAACAATGCGATTGGCTGCCTCAGTGAAATCGGCTTCTTTGACAATTCTTCTGACCTGGCAAAGTTGCAAAGCGCATATTGGCAAGGGCAGTTTGCACGGGCTTATTATGTGGCATTGCAAAACGACCTGAACACTCAATGCAGCGGTGGAATCCCTCCTCCATCAAATGACAATTGTGCTAATGCCACGCTGCTTGTTTCAAATACATCATGTGTAAATACACAGGGAACTGTGGCAGGAGCAACAGATGGTTCATTAT
>CAYOYI010000412.1:0-3930 GCA_964408105.1 uncultured Chitinophagaceae bacterium
GGCTTGCATTCTCCTGGACGATCACGGTTCCCCTCACCACGATGTCTGAATTCAATGTTATTTCATTGCTCACAAGCAGGGTGTCCTGTTCTTTGATGATGTTGCCCGGATAGTAAGGCGTCCAGATCTCAGTCTGGTCATAATTGCCTCTCTGCTGGGAGCTAAACACCGTTGCGTTCGCCAGGAATCCGGCAAACACGAAAAGTACAATTAAGCTAATGTGCATGGTCATAAGTAGGGTCTTTTTCATAACGGAGTTGTACGATTGAGGTTCAAAAAAGTTGCCTGTTCCGTTGGAAACCTGAAATCAGTTGCTTCGTATATAGTCAGTGATTTTACTTAGCTATTCGTGTAACCCCTTATTTGCAACATCAATGGACTCGGTTTTCCAAAACAAGATTTTTGTAGTTGAAGACGATGCTATTTTCGGCAGCGTGATTCGCAAGGCGCTTGAACAAGATGGCAGCTCGCAGGTTACGCTTTTCAAAACGGCTGAGGAATTTTTGAATAATCTTTATCAGAATCCTGATATCATTACAATTGATCACAGCCTGCCCGGAAAGAATGGCATTGATGTGCTGAAGGGAGTAAGAAGTTACAACAATGAAATTCCAACTATTTATTTTTCCGGTTCCATACAGCCTGAAACAGTGATTGAAGCTTATGAGAACGGAGTAAGCAGCTATATCATAAAAAATGAGAACGCAGTCAGTAAACTGAAAAACTGCGTAAAGGAATTGTCAGTGAAGATCAATCTCAAAAAGGAGATCATGATGCTTCGCGACAAAATATCCGACAGAAATAAGTATGAAGAAATAGTAGGAGAGAGCAAGGCCATTCTGCAAGTGCTGCGCCTGATACAGAAAGTAGAGAAAAGTGATGTAACCGTTTTAGTAACCGGTGACAGCGGAACAGGCAAAGAGTTGGTGGCTCACGCGTTGCATTTTAATTCTCCGAGACGCAGAAATGCTTTTGTGCCTGTGAATGTCTCGGCAATACCGGAAGACCTTATTGAAAGTGAGTTGTTTGGCCACGAAAAAGGGGCATTCACCGGGGCTATTACCCGGAGGATAGGAAAATTTGAAGAAGCCATGGGCGGTACAATCTTCCTCGATGAGATCGGTGACCTTGATATAAACTTTCAAACCAAGCTGCTGCGCGTGCTGCAGGATAATAAGATCTGCCGCCTCGGCAGCAACAAGGAGATCGATTTAAATGTAAGGATCATTGCTGCAACAAATAAAGACCTGCGCCAAAGTGTGAAGGAAGGCAAATTCCGCGAAGACCTCTTCTTCCGTCTGCAGGGTTTCATGATCCACATGCCGCCCCTGAATGCGCGGGGCAACGATGTTATGATCCTGGCAAGGCATTTCTTGAAAGAATTCTGCAAGAAGAACAATACCCATGCAAAGGCCTTCAGCAAGGAAACCGAGCTGAAGCTGCAGGCCTATCCATGGCCGGGAAATGTGAGGGAATTAAAATCTCTTGTGGAAAGGGCGGTGCTCATCAGCGATGAAAGCGAGATCAAGCCCGATGATCTGATCTTTTCCTACGATTTTAATTAAACTTTAGAAGTCACCTTTCTTTTGCGCCTACTTTGGATAAGGCTGGAGCTTCGTAGCTTCGCACTTTCAAAGCGATTGGACCGGAATTGAAAACAAAGCCAGATTATAAAGTAAAAATTATTACCCTTGGTTGCTCCAAGAACACGGTTGATTCCGAGGTTCTGCTTGGTCAGCTAAAGGCGAATAATATAGATGCGCGTCACCAGGCTGATGGCAGGTCTGAGGTGGTAGTGATCAATACCTGCGGATTCATTGAAAACGCCAAGCAGGAATCCATTAATACCATTCTTGAATATGTTGATGCAAAGAATGCCGGAAAGGTTGAAAAAGTTTTCGTTACCGGATGCCTTTCTCATCGTTACAAAGACGAACTACAGAAAGAGATTCACAACGTTGACGGATGGTTCGGAACGCTGGAACTTCCCGGCTTGCTGAAAAGATTAGGTGCTGATTACAAGCACGAGCTTATTGGCGAGCGGATTTTAACAACACCGCAGCACTATGCTTACTTGAAAATTTCAGAGGGCTGTAATCGCACCTGTGCGTTTTGTGCTATACCCCTGATGCGCGGTAAGCATATCTCAAAACCAATAGAAGCAATCATAAATGAAGCAAAGAGCCTTGCCGTCAATGGCGTGAAGGAAATAATGCTCATTGCACAGGAGTTAACTTATTACGGCCTCGATCTTTATAAGGAAAGAAAGTTGCCGGAATTGCTTTGGAAGCTGTCAGAAGTGGATGGTATAGAATGGATCAGACTTCACTATGCCTATCCAAATAAATTCCCGCTGGAAGTTTTAGATGTAATGAGTCAAAGTGAAAAGGTTTGCAACTATCTCGATATTCCGTTGCAGCATGTCAGCGATAATGTTTTGGGTGCAATGAAACGCTCTATTACGAAGTCAGAGACAATTGAGCTGGTGAACAAGATAAGAGAGAAGGTGCCTGGGATTGCCCTGCGCACAACCATGCTGGTTGGTTTTCCGGGAGAAACGGAGGAGGATTTTGCAGAGCTGAAAGAATTTGTTGAGCAGTCAAGGTTTGACAGGCTGGGAGTGTTTACTTATTCCCATGAGGAAGGAACTTCTGCTTATGCTTTGAAGGATGACGTTCCCGATGAAACAAAAAAAGAAAGAGCCGGAGAACTAATGGCCTTGCAGCAGGAAATTTCATCTGAAATGAACCAGGCTAAAACCGGGAAAACTTTTAAGGTACTCTTCGATAAAAAAGAAGGAAATTATTTTGTTGGCCGAACGGAATTTGATTCTCCTGAAGTAGATAATGAGGTGCTTGTGGAGGCAGCGAATAATTATGCAAGAGTAGGAGATTTCGCGACCGTAAAAATTACCCAGGCTGAAGAGTTTGATCTCTACGGTGATATAGTTTGAAATGAACCTATCTTGTGCGATACCAGTTAACGATGTTCTGCAACTGTAAATGAACCTTCAAAAAATTGACTATACAAGGCTTGACATTTTTCCGGGTATCATCCGTGATTACCTTACCGGGAGTTCATCTTTAAATTCATTTCACAAATATCCTTTCGATTTTAAATCGTTTGCTCCGGTAATTGCCGATAAGAAATTCTCTTTAGAAAATAGAAACGTATTGGTTGCAGCTCTGGAAGCGCAATACAAGGATTTAAACTCCTCAGACGAAGTTCGTGCTAACATCGGCAAGCTTAAGGATTCAAATACCTTCACCATCACAACCGCACATCAGCCGGTTTTGTTTACCGGTCCGCTGTTTTTCATTTTTAAAATTATTGGGACAATTAATGTTGCGGAGAAATTAAAGGAGGCTTTCCCTGAGAAGCATTTTGTCCCGGTATATTTCATGGGAGCAGAAGATCACGACTTTGAGGAGATCAATCACGCTTGGCTTTATGGAGAAAAGATCACGTGGCAGGAAAATGCAAAAGGTCCGGTTGGGAGGCTTTCTACCAAAAATATTCTTCCTCTCATCGAGCAACTCAAAGAAAAGCTTCGCGGTGAACATGCGGAAGAGCTTTTAGAGTTGTTGACAAATGCTTACAAGAAAAATAATTTGGCTCATGCCACATTTCATCTGGTAAATCAGCTTTTCGGAGAATATGGGCTGGTCACCATCCTCCCCGATAATCCGGTACTCAAGAAACTTTTCACTCCTGTGATTCAGGATGAGTTGCAAAACCAAACGGTGAGCAGGCTCGCAGCTGAAGCTAATGAGCGGCTGAATGAGGCAGGCTACACCAACCAGGCGCATACACGGGAGATAAACCTGTTTTACCTCGGTGATAGCATGCGCGAGAGAATTGTGATGGAAGAATCAACCGGGAAATACTCGGTGCTGAACACTTCGCTGCAATTCAGCAGAGAGGAGATCT
>CAYOYI010000413.1:0-3927 GCA_964408105.1 uncultured Chitinophagaceae bacterium
TTCCAGCACCTCTTTAAAAGCAGTCATGGTTTCTTCAAAAACGGTTGTGCTTCCCGCTCCCTTCAAATCCTGTTGCAGGTAACCAATGGTTCGACCCTGGCTTGCTTCAACATTACCTTTGTCCGGTGTCAGGCTTCCCGCGATGAGCTTCATCAGCGTACTTTTCCCCGCTCCGTTCTTTCCTACAAGTCCGATACGGTCTTTTGGATTGATAAGGAAGGAAACATCGGAGAACAGTTCTTCCCCGGAAAAAAGTTTAGTCAGATTGGAAATGAAGATCATTTTTCTAAAATGCGCTGCAAAGATAGCCGCACATTGGATGTTAATCAGTTAATTGGTTATCGGCTAATTTGGCAAGCCGATACAGTCTCCGATTATTAATGATCAACCAATAAACCGATTAACCAAAGCTATGGAAGGCAAACAAGGTGTTGACGCGCTGTTCCTTTATGCGACCGAAGGAATAATTGTGGTGGATGAAAAGGGAAAGATTATTCGTATCAATCCAAGCGCAGAAAGGATGTTTGGTTATGAGAAGAACGAATTGCCCGGTAATTCTATCGAGCAACTGATCCCTAAAAGACTGGCTCAGACTCACAAAAAACACAGAACCAAATATTCCGGCAACCCTCATGCCCGATCCATGGGCAGCGGATTGGAACTATTCGGATTAAGAAAAGACGGCAGCGAATTGCCGGTTGAGATCAGCTTAAGCCCGTATTCAACACCCGAAGGAAAATTTGTCATTGCATTTATAATTGACATCACCGTCAGGAAACAAGCTGAAGAAAAGCTGAAAAACTATTCAGCCGAGCTGGAAAAGCAGGTAAGAAAAAGAACGCTCATTCTTGAAGAAGCCATAGAAGAGCTTGAAAAAACCAAAGCGGAGCTAAACAAGTCGCTTGAAAAGGAGCGTGAGTTGAATGAGCTTAAATCACGCTTCGTATCCATGGCATCGCATGAATTCAGGACACCATTGGCCACCATGCTTTCATCTGTATCGCTCGTTACTAAATATGGCGAGCGGGGCGATGGGGAAAAGCAGCAGCAGCACATTGTCAAGATTAAATCTTCCATCAATGCACTAACTGATATCCTAAACGATTTTCTGTCAGTCAGCAAGCTGGAAGAAGGCAAGATAGAAAGCGTTGCAGAGGAATTGGATCTTGAAGAATTTATTTCTTCCATAGTGAAAGAAATGGAGCCGGTCGCCAAGGAAGATCAAAAGCTGCTCTACAAGCATAATGGGCACTCAGTCATGCAGCTTGACAAAAAACTGCTGAGGAACATCATGCTCAATCTCATTTCAAACGCCATAAAATTCTCTCCTGAGGGGAAGGCGATAGAGATCACATCCTCGCGCAACAAATCCGATATTGTGATTACCGTCAAAGACAATGGCATCGGCATTTCAAAAGATGATCAGAAGCACTTATTCGAACGTTTCTTCCGAGGACATAATGCGATGAACATCCAGGGAACGGGGTTGGGATTAAATATCGTGATGAAGTATGTCGAGCTGATGGGTGGAAAGATTGATTTCAACAGCGTGGAAAATAAAGGGACAAAATTCACTCTTACATTTCCGGCTTGATTCCGCAAAAAATTTGAGCCGAAGGAGAGCTTTTTTAAATTTACAGGCTGTAGAAGATCATTTCAAAATTTACTGCAATGAAAAAAATACTGCTCATCGAAGACAACAAGGAAATGCGAGAAAATACGGCTGAGATCCTTGAATTGGCGGATTATAAGGTCATCAGCGCTAAAAACGGAAAGGAGGGTGTTGAGGCCGCCCAAAAGGAAATTCCTGATCTCGTGATTTGCGATATCATGATGCCCGTGCTTGACGGGTATGGGGTGCTTCATGCACTGTCAAAAAATACAGAAACAGCGAGCCTGCCTTTCATATTTCTAACTGCAAAAGCCGAACGCAGTGAAGTGCGCAAGGGCATGGAAATGGGGGCTGATGATTACCTGACCAAACCCTTTGATGATATTGAAGTGCTGAATGCGGTGGAAACAAGGCTGAAAAAAGCAGAGCTGCTGAAAAAAGAATTCACCAGAGATATTAAAGGTCTGAGTGATTTTATCCGTAGCGCTCACAGCATGGAGGATCTGAAAAAGCTTGCGGATGAGCAGGAAGTAAAAACTTTTGGAAGGAAGGATGTGATTTACAAAGAAGGAGCTTATCCGCGTGGGATTTATTTCTTAAGCAAGGGAAAGGTGAAAACCTATAAGTCGCATGAACTGGGCAGGGAGTTTATACTGTCCTTGTACAAAGAGGGAGATTTTTTCGGATACAACGCCCTGCTCGAAGATACCCGTTACACCGACTCTGCTGCTCCATTGGAGGAAAGCGAGGTCATGTTTATCCCCCGGGGACAGTTCTTTTCCCTGATATTTAATAATGCCCAGGTGTCAAAAAAATTCATCAGAATGCTCTCTAATAATCTTGCCGAGCGGGAGGAGCAATTGGTGAAACTGGCTTATAACTCGGTGAGGAAACGGGTAGCAGAGGCGTTAGTGAAACTGCATGACAGGTATAAGGAGAAGAACGAGCCTTTTTCAATGCATGTCCTGCGCGAAGATTTAGCCAGTATCGTAGGAACCGCAAAGGAAAGCCTTATCCGCACGCTTAGTGATTTCAAGGATGAAGGGCTGATAGATATTAAAGACAAGGCGATCAACATAAAGAACTACGACAAGCTCGTCCACATGCAAAATTGAAATTGTTCACACCTTCCTGCCTTTGATGATTAAAATCATATCCTTTGATTGGAAGCTGAAATACATTTGCTTCCATGAATATTGTTGTGAGCGGTGAAAAAGAAATTGGAATCCTGCAACAGGAGTTTCACAAGGAATTCCCTTTTTTGAAAATTGAGTTTTTTCAGGCAAAGGCCTCCGGTAAGCAAAGGATCCCTGCAAACAGGTCATTTGGAGACCATAGCAGTAATAACCACTCTCACCAAATTATTATTGTTCCATCCATGACGGTTGCTGAACTGGAGGATAAATTTCTGGTAAGCTACAATTTGTCCGCACAGATTCTTCGTCAGTCAGGAAAGGTCTGGCTGGAAACTTCTCTGACGGATAGCTGGACGCTGGAAGAGCAAAATGAACAGGGCAAAGCTCTTTCCGCATAGTTCGCTCCTTTTTTAGGCCTAAACGAGAACCAAAGTCACATAACTTTGTTTAGCATTCAAACTGATCGCTTGAAAACCATGAACTACATATTGCTTACCTTGTGGCTTGCGTTAGGATGCAAGACCATAAAAACAAGACCGGATGAAGATGTCGTTAAGAAAAACCAACAAGAAATGAAATCAATTTATGACATCAAAGTAGTTACTATCGAGGGAGAAGAAACTACGCTTGCTCAATACAAAGGCAAAAAGATGCTTATCATCAATGTGGCTTCAGAATGTGGTTACACCCCGCAATACACCGAATTGCAGGGCTTATATGACCAGCATGGCGATAAAGTGGTTCTGCTTGGATTTCCGGCAAATAATTTCGGAGGACAAGAACCCGGCAGCGATGCGGAGATCAAAAGTTTCTGCCAGAAAAATTTTGGGGTTACTTTCCCTATGTTTTCAAAAATATCCGTGAAGGGGAAAGATATGCATGAGTTGTACCAGTGGCTTTCCACAAAAGAACAAAACGGTTGGAATGACAAAACACCTACCTGGAATTTCTGCAAATACCTTGTGAGTGAGGATGGAAAGCTGTTGAAATTTTACTCTTCTTCAGTGAGCCCACTAAGTGATGAAATCGTTGGCCAACTTTAGAGCGACACAGCTTCGATAGCTCTGTTCACTTTTTTCACCAATCCCTGTAACACTTTCCCGGGACCGACTTCCGCGAATGAAGTTGCACCATCCGTGATCATATTCTGAAGTGTTTGAGTCCAGCGCACCGGTGCAG
>CAYOYI010000414.1:0-2401 GCA_964408105.1 uncultured Chitinophagaceae bacterium
AATGTGCTCCGGTTTTTGAAGACATGAACCTGGCAGTCGATCACAACCAGCTCTTCATGGATTTGATGGATCGCATTTCGAGAAGACATAAGTTGAGAGTACTTTTTCATGAAAAGCCATATACCGGAATCAATGGATCGGGTAAACATTGCAACTGGTCGCTGGCAACAGACACAGGGAAAAATTTGCTTGCACCAGGAACCACTCCCAGAAAGAATCTGCTGTTCCTCACTTTTTTTATTAATATCATTAAAGCGGTTCACGACTATGCTGATCTGCTGAGAGCTTCTTACGCTTCTGCCGGAAATGACTACCGCCTTGGGTCGAATGAGGCTCCATCAACAATAGTTTCCGTATTTATCGGATCGTTGCTCACCAGCGTGTTGGACGAGATTGAAGAACGAGTGCAAAAGGGCACTGTTGATGAAGGAACTGACATCCGGATGGAAATTCACAAGATGATACCTGACCTGATGAAAGATAACACCGACCGCAATCGCACGTCACCGTTCGCTTTTACCGGAAATAAATTCGAATTACGCACCGTAGGTTCGTCTGCCAACTGCGCCTTGCCGATGACTGTGCTGAACACAATTGTGGGTCACCAACTCCGGTTGTTTAAAGACGAAGTTGACTCGCTCAGAGAAGAAACAGAAGAGAAGAAAGATGCTGCGGTGTTGCAAGTGCTGAAACGCTATATTGACGAATCAAGAAAAGTGCTGTTTGAAGGCGATAACTACAGTGAAGAATGGAAGAAGGAATCAAAGAAACGCGGGCTTTCCAATATCCCTACGGCACCGGAAGCTTTGGATAAACTGGTGTCAAAAGAATACCGCTCTATTTTCACTTCAAATAATGTCCTTTCTATAAAGGAATTGAACGCCAGGCATGAAATATTGCTTGGAGAATATAACCAGCGTACTCAGATCGAATCACGCATTCTGGAAGATATCATTTTGAATCAGGTGTTGCCTGCAGCGGTGGATTATCAAACCCGGCTTGCCGAAAACCTGAAATCTCTGAAAGACCTCGGAATGGAAAACGAAGGATCATCGCAGAAGGAAGTGCTTAAAAAAATTGCCGCTCACATCAATTCGCTGAAAGAGGAAGTGGATAAAATGTCGGATGAGTGCAAGAAGCTTGATTCTCTTGAAGTGCGCGAAAAAGCTTCGGCATATTGCAATAGTATATTGCCAAAATTTGAAAAGATCCGCCATCATGCCGACAGGCTTGAATTATTGGTAGATGATAACAGGTGGCCGTTGCCCAAGTACCGGGAGTTGCTTTTTATGAGATAGGGTAGATTTCAATAGAATCACATGCGCGTTGTCATGGTGAGCGGAGTCGAACCATTGGGCGGGCACACTCACAACCCTTCGACTCCGCTCAGGGTGACAATCGCTCATCGTTCAATAGGTGTCAACAGCCAACAGCCTATTTCATCCTTTCTCACCATCAACTTTTCATAATTTTAAGCACTTACGTTTCAAACCTTACGTTTTATCAAGCGATGCGATTCATCAAGCGGTTAGTTAGCTTTTATCTGCTTACTATTTTCTTCGTCAGCTGCTCTACTTCACAGAAATTGAAAGATGGCGATATGGCGTTCAAGCAAAAGAGCTATGCCCTTGCGGCTAATTTATTCAAGACAGAATACGGTAAAGAAACTGACACAAGGACAAAAGCGACAAAAGCGTTTATGGCAGGGGAGAGCTATCGACTGAGTAATAACACCAAAGACGCAGAGAAGTGGTATGGTGAAGCATTGCTGCTTGAATATCCGCAACCAGTACTGAAGCTGAATTACGGCCTGATGCTGATGGCGAATGAAAAATACAATCAGGCTATCACGATGTTCAATGAATATTCCCGGGATGATCCGTTTAACAAGCAGAAGGCAAACGAACTCATCAGGGCTTGCCGCGAGGCTGCAAAGTTGCAATCTGCCAAAACCAACATGACCATCACGCCATTGGAGATCAACACGACTGCAAATGAGTATGCGCCTATTTTTTACAAGAATAAAGACATCTTGTTTTCATCCGACCGTTATGATGCGGCAGGCTCCGACATCTATGGCTGGACGGGTGAGAAATATGTTGACATATTTCTGGCGAAAAGAGAATCTAATGGAGAGTACCGTACGCTCGTGCCTTTTCAAGCCAAGGTAAATTCCGGCTTCAATGACGGCACACCTGCATTCAATGATGAATTCAACATCATGTACTTCACGCGGTGCGGTTCGCAGGGCAAGAAAAATGATTACTGCAAAATTTTTGAAACCGTATATGACGGGGTGTATTGGAGCGATCCGATCCCGGTTCCATTTTTTGGCGATACCGTGAACACCGGCACACCCTGGCTCTCAAAAGATGCCAACACTATAATCTTTGCGGCTGAA
>CAYOYI010000414.1:2411-3916 GCA_964408105.1 uncultured Chitinophagaceae bacterium
GGCAAAGACCTTTACATCAGCTATTATGTTGACGAGCAGTGGACGCCTGCCGAGAATCTTGGAAGCGAGATCAACACCAGCGGAAATGATATGTTCCCGTATGTGGATGAGGAAGGCACGCTCTACTTCTCGTCAGACGGCCATGCCGGAATGGGTGGATTGGATATTTTCTCCGCACAGAAAGAAGGAAAGATATGGAAGAATGTCGTGAACATGAAGCCACCGCTCAATTCCGGAGCCGATGACTTCGGGATACTTTTTGAAAAAATAAAACCACGCGATGATAATGATCCTATCAGAATGTCGGGTTACTTCACTTCAACCCGCGATGGCGGCAGGGGAGGAGACGACATTTACCACTTCGTGCTTATCAATGAGAATATTTACAAGCTGGAAGGGATTGTGCTGGAGAAGATATTTGAAAACCCTATGGACCCTAATAGCAAGGTAATTGACTTTGAGCCGCTTCCAAATGCAACACTCACGCTGAAAAAATATGAAGGTGGCCTGAGAGCGATTGATAGCCTGCAATCAGACAAGTTTGGAAAGTTCGAATTCGATCTTGAGCCGAAATCGAATTATAAGATCACTTCTGAAAAGCAGAATTACTTCACCACTTCAGTTGAAACGACCACCAAAGGCTTGCGCGACCTTGAAAATATTCTCATCACTATTAAAGTTCGCGTGCTGATGCAACGCATCTATGAAGAAAAGGAAATCATACTTTCCAACATTTACTACGATTACGACAAGACCACTTTACGGGATGAGTCCAAAGTGGTGCTCGATACGCTGGCGCAACTGTTGGTTGAGAATCCGGATATAGTTGTTGAACTGGGTTCTCACACCGACTCACGAGGAAGCGATCAGTACAATATGACGCTCTCTCAGGGCAGGGCTGAATCAGTGGTTCGTTATCTTATTGAAGCGGGAATAGATGCAAGACGCCTGAAAGCAAAAGGGTACGGAGAAACAAAGCTCATTAACCATTGCGCCAATGAGGTAGAATGCTCTGAGGAAGAACATCAGTTGAACAGGCGTACAACTTTCAAAGTGCTTTCCGAAAAGCTTGTTGTCGAATCCATTGCGCCCAACAGTATCAGGGTTGATCCGAAGAAGAATTGATTATTCACTTTTCTCTATCGCCTTCCACCTCATCTCGTTCAGCTTTGATTTAAAGCGATTCCACCAGCCTTTGGCTTCTACTTCCATGTTCGGCAAAATGAAAACAGCCGGATTTAAAACCCAGCGAAGAATCTTCTTGTGAAAGGGCAGGGTAGCGTAGGGCAGTTTTTTGGAGGATAGATGCGGGCGCAGTTGCTTGTAAATCTTTTTAAACTCAACATGATTGTACTGGTGATACTGGGCATCGGTTTCCGGCATCACTTCGAGGCCGATGTGAATGGTGAGATGTTTGTCTGTGAAGAGCCGAAAGTTTTCGCAAAGGGCAAACAGGTTATGAGCAAGCGTAGCCTCCACAAAAGGAACTCCTATACAAACATTTT
>CAYOYI010000415.1:0-3914 GCA_964408105.1 uncultured Chitinophagaceae bacterium
AATTAAAGTTCCGTTGTTGGTGAAATTGCCGTAAACTTCCAGATGATTGGAACCTTTCAAAGTAAGTGTTACGGCTGGTTGAATGGTAATATTCTTACACCTGGCATAGCTGTCAATTATGCATGGATTAGGAGTGCCGGCAGGTATTACTACATCGCAGGTATCTGAAGGTTCAAAGCCGCAATCCCAATTTGTTACTTCGCGCCATTTGTCATTGGTTACGCCAAGCCAGGTGCATGGGCAGGCTCCCGGCTCATTCACCAAAGCCCCTTCAGACAAAGTACATCCTAAGTTGTCAGTAATGGTAACTGTATATGTACCGGCTGACAATCCAATTACATTTTTTGTAGTGGCCCCATGTGACCAACTGTAGCTATATGGACCTACCCCTCCGGAAACCGTCTGGCTTATTTGTCCGTCCGAACCACCATTCACAGATGCATCTGTTACAGTCAATGTTGTTCCGATGTTAGATCTTATGGTAATATTTGCCGCGTTGGATTTTGTGCATGAAATAGAATCGGTTACGGTGACTGTATATGTTCCTGCAGTCAATCCTGAAAGGTCTTGTGTGGTTGCACCGGTATTCCAACTATACGTGTAGGTTGAGCCCGTTCCACCTGATGGCGTAAGGTCAATCGCACCGTCAGTCAAATATGAGCAGGTAATATTTGTTGCAGACAGAGATACATTAATATCAGGGGGCTGGTTTACAACAACATGTTGGGAATCGGTGGCACACCCGTTTGCATCCGTTACCCAAACCCACATATCGTAAGCGGACATCCCGTTAAAAGTATCGGGTACCGGATCGCTTCCGCCCTCACCGTCATCCAGAGTATAAGGAGCCGTTCCCCCGGTAACCCCGATAACCACCACGCCATCGTTTCCACCGTAGCAAGTGACATCGGTAATGGTAAGTGAAAAGTACAGTGAATCGGGCTGTGTGATCGCTTTTGAGGTTGAAGCGGTACAACCGTTATTATCAGTAATGGTTACCGAATATGTTCCTACAGCAAGTGATGAGATATCTTGTGACGTAGCCGAGTTAGACCAGCTATAACTATAAGGTGTAGTACCACCTGACGGAGTCAGGTCAACCGCTCCGCTTGAATTATTGTAACATGTCAGGTTCGTTCCCACTGTTGATCCTGATAACACTGCGGGTTGCGTGATCGTCCTTGAAGTTGATGCCGTACAACTGTTGGCATCAGTGACCGTAACGGTATAGGTTGCAGGTGACAATCCTGTAATACCCGATGAGGTTGCTGAATTAGACCACAGGTAAGAATACGGTGATGTTCCTCCGCTTACTGCCGTACTGATTGACCCGTTATTGTTTCCATTACAACTCACGTCAGTTTTTGACGGGTTAACAGATAAAGCAGCCGGTTGGGTAATAGTAGCGGAATGACTCACCGTACAAGCATTGGCATCAGTGATGGTGACTGTATATGTTCCCGCGGCAAGCCCGGAGATATCTTGTGATGATGCCGGGTTTGACCAGGCGTAAGTATATGCAGTAACGCCCCCTGCAGGCGTCAAATCAATGGAGCCCGTTGAAGCACCGTTGCACAATACATTGGTTTTCACCGATGAAGCGCTCAATGCAGGCGGCTGGGTAAGCGTAAAGGTATCCAGCAGTTCATAATCCATAGCATCGGTAATGGTGACATAGTAGGTTCCGGCAGGCAGGTTGCTGATGTCTTCCGTTGTTGCACCGGTTGACCAATTGTAAGTTATCGGGGGCGTTCCGCCATCCACGGTAAGATTAATAAATCCATTACTGGAACCGTTGCAGCTAACATCGTACCCATTGAAGTCGGAGGTAATCGTTTGCTGAACATAAAAAATCTCAACAGGCACGGTGGCGAAATACAATCTTCCGCAGGCATCCTGCGCCTGAACGGTGATACGCACCCACGGGTAACCGTTTCCGTAGGGTAAGGTAAATGTAGTGGACAAGGCGCTGCCATTTGCAAAAGTTCCGATCGAATTGGATGACCATGACACGGTGTAAGGTGCTGTACCCTGTGTCACAACCACGCTCACATTTATGGTTTCACCTTCCGCCATTTTATCAGGAATGTTAGTGGTTGCGTTAAGCCTGTTCTCAATTGACGCGTTCAGGATGAAATTCATAAAGGCTCTTTGCGCGGCTACCTGATTCTCCACCGACCCTTTCGCGTTCGATGTATGACCTGCTTCATACATCACCATTCCATAATCCTTATCATCAAAGGCGCGACCGAAAACCAGCTTCACTCCTTCGGCAGGAGAAGTGCCATTTGCTGTGGTGATCGCACGCTTGGCATTATCATTCCATCCTCCGGTTGACAGGGGAATATAAAGGTCTTCTGAACCATTTTCAGTTGATGGAGTGAGATCAGTGACAAACTGCATAATAGGATGAGAAGCCAAAGCGGAGGTATAAGTGTATGGAGTTGCAGGATCACCGTGTATTTCCGAAATGTCACCACCACATCCACCTGCCTTGTAGCATTGTAAACCTGTCTTTGACAAGAAGTTCATCCTTTCCGTTGGGTCTGATGGATTATAAGTGCCTTCCAGGACGCTCACCGCGTGACAGCCCGTCCAAATGAAGCCTCCTTCGTTTACCACAAAATCGCGCAGGTAACTATGTGTAGCCCATGTCGGGTCAGCATGCGGAAGGATGTAAGCATCATCACAGCCTTCCAGGTCTTGCGGAAGTCCGACATAGTAAATGCTCGAAGGAATTCCTGCATTCGTGAAGTAAGGGATAACGAGGTTTTCATTCGCCTGGTCAACGCCAACGTTGGAGAAACCGGTAAGCCAGCCAAAAATGGGAACTACAATATCACTAACGGATGTATTTCCTACAACACCGAGCGCCACCCACGCTGTTATGACAGAGTCAATGGTAGCATCGCGCATATCAGCTTCAATGATGAAAGAACTTCCTTTATAGTTTACTCCATTATGAGAAAAGTCGGTTTCGGTTTGAGATGTCTTACCTGGTTTGATTGCCCACTTGATCGGGATCTTATGATTGCGGACCAATTCGTAGACCAATCCATAAGGTTTCATACCATTACCCATCGTTTGAGGTGAAACACCCAGGTTGATGATAAAAGCTCCGGCTTCAATAGTGTCGTAGTGCATCACAAATGCGTTCTTGCTTATCTGGCATCCCAATGCGTCAACAATATCCACTTCATATTCTCCATTATAAATGCCGGAAAGATCTTCGAGAGAATCTGCGGTGACATTGTTCCACGAATAGGTGTAAGGCGTCCATCCACCGGAAACGGTAAGATCAATTGCTCCATTCGGAAAAGCTACGTCACCCGTCATGTGGGTAACAGCAAGCGTTGCCGATAAAACTGCCGGCTCTACTATCGTGGCTGATGTGGTTGCAGTTGCACCCGTCCAATCGGTAACAGTAACTGTATAAGTTCCTGCACCTTTTCCGGAAAGGTCCTCTGATGTTGCTGCGTTAGACCAAAGGTAAGTGAAAGGCGCCCGTCCCCCGGAAGTAGAAACATCAATGGCGCCATCTGTTCTTCCATTACAACTGATGTTGGTCTTCACATTGGAAGCTGATAAGGACGGAGCGGTAGTATCCACGATCATTGCCACGTTATCCCAGTAATGACTTTCACCGGTGGAATTGTTACTTGATCGAATGACGATCTGCAAGGTGCTTCCGCTGAGTGCGGCTACGGATGCAATTGCAGAAGTAAAACTTGAAGTAAATTGTCCGTTGGTTGGAAACAAGGTTTCTGCTCCGCCATTCAGCTTATAATAAACTCTTAAATAATCAGACCCGTTAAGGCCGCCAACTTCAGATAAGGCAACCGAGGCATTGATACGGTTATAGCCGGAAATATTTACAACGCTTGAAGACCAAACGGCTTCGCCCGAGGTATTGG
>CAYOYI010000416.1:0-3914 GCA_964408105.1 uncultured Chitinophagaceae bacterium
GTTTTTGGATGATGGAAAAGTGAAGGGGTTTGATGGCGGTGGAGCGCTGAGCGAAAGCGCTCCACCGTTTTTTTTGATCTCAAAAACAGATGTCATATTTCCAAAAGATAAACATCGGCTTCACTGACAAAGTCAAAGCCGTTAATATTCACTTTTTCATCCTGATCACAAACACCCCGGCAATGAGCGCCAGGGCGGCTCCGCCAAAATACAGGTAAGCGGTTTTCTTACCTTGCTCCCTGCCTGCCGAAAGTTCAAGCTTTCCTATTTCAATACTTGCCGTGCTGTCGTCCCACTTTTCCATGCCCATGTAGCCAAGAAAAAGCGATGCAGCAATCAAAATGATGCCCATGATGGTTTTCATAAATTCCTGTTTTGATGTTAAAGTAGTCAATAATTGCTTAGGCAAGGGCAGGAGGTTGGAGAGAAAAACACCAACCCAAGGCAACTTAAGACTCGCAAAGGTGGGATGCCGGAATGACTCAAAGCAATCATCCGGCATGACAATGTTGGGGAAAATGCCTCGGGGATGGAAAGCTGCACATCACACACCAATTAACAAATCAACCGATAAACCAATCAACCAACTTATCTTTGCCCGCAAAATTTTGCTTATGAAATTCGACACCATTGCCGTTCATGCCGGCATCAGCCCCGACCCGTCAACCGGAGCTATCCTCCCTCCTATCTATCAAACAGCAACCTATGTGCTCGATGAGGTTGGAAAAGGAAAAGGCTATGACTATACGCGCTCATCAAACCCGACACGCACGGTGCTTGAAACAAACCTTGCAGCGCTGGAGGGCGGAAAGTACGGAGTGGCATACGCTTCGGGCATGTCATCGGTAGATGCGGTGCTGCGCCTTTTCAATCCTGGTGACCATATCATTTGCAGTGATGATGTTTACGGTGGCGTATCAAGATTGTACAACCAGGTGCTGAGCCGCTACGGGCTTGAGTTCACCTATGTGGATACTTCCTATCCTGAAAATGTAGTGAAAGCTATTAAGAAGAACACGAAGATGATCTGGGTGGAAACGCCTACCAATCCTCTGCTGAAAGTCACTGACCTTGCCGCTATTTCTAAAATTGCAAAGAAGCATAAGCTGCTATTCGGGCTCGATAACACCTTTGCAACGCCCTGCCTGCTGCGGCCATTTGACTTCGGGGTTGATATTGTTGTTCACAGCACAACAAAATACCTGAGCGGCCACAACCAGATCATTGGCGGAGTGGTGATCGTCAATGATAAAAAGACGTATGAAGATTTAAAATTCATTCAGAAGAGCGTTGGCGCCATCCCCAGTCCGTTTGACTGCTGGCTGATATTATTGGGTGTGAAAACATTACCACTCAGAATGGCTCGTCATTGCTCCAATGCGATGAAGGTGGCAACCTATCTTGAAAATCATAAGAAAGTAAAACGGGTGATGTACCCGGGCCTGAAGAGCCATCCGCAACATGCCATAGCCAAAAAGCAGATGAAGGGATTCAGCGGCATGATCACTTTCGAGCTGAAAGGCAGCATTCAGGCCGGGATTGATCTGATGAACAATGTGAAGCTGTGCGCGCTTGCGGAAAGCCTCGGAGCAGTGGAAACGATGATCACGCACCCCGCTTCGATGACTCATGCGGGAGTGCCGAAAGATGTGCGCGAAGCCAGGGGGCTGACTGACGGTATCGTGAGGCTTTCAGTGGGGATTGAAGATCCTGAGGACATTATTGCCGACCTCGAACAAGCGCTGAAAAAAGTGTAATAAGCGCTCTACCGTATCACGGTAAGGCTTCCCTTCTTGTGTTCCTTCCAGTTGTAAGGCTCGATGCCTTCCTCGAAGTCTGCGTCAATGTTGTAAACGTAAACACCGGGGTTCACTAACTTGCCCCGGAAAGTACCATCCCAGGCGTCATTTGGGTCACGGGCTTCGAATATCTTTTCTCCCCAGCGATCGAAGATGGTGAGCTTGAAATAAGTGTGCCCCCAGATCCTGATGAAGTAAGTGTCGTTGACGTTGTCACCGTTAGGCGTAAATGCATTCGGGACATAAATCCCCGTTTGCGCCCATGGGTTCAACAAAATCACAGTGTATCCGGAATCAACACAACCAACATCTGAGGTTGCGGTCACCCAGTAAGTAATAAGGCTATCCTCCGATGCAGCTGTCGGATTAGGACAGTTGTCACAACTCAAATAGGTCGGAGGGTTCCATGAATAAGTGGAAATGGTTATGCCCGGGTTGGTTGTGACATTAATATCAACTGTTTGTCCGGTAAGAATCTTAGTAGTGTCAGGTGGCGTAACGATCAAACCAATATCGGGATAAAAGCCAAGCTGCGTATAAACAATGCTGTCACAGCCTCCGTTAGCGGTTAAAACATCTCTCAACGAACCTGGTGCAGTGTACGCATTGTTGCCAATGAAAAACGTATCCCCAAAGCAAATCGTTGTATCGAGCTGTCGCACGAATGAATCAACCAAAGCTAGTGTTGTAGTGAGAACGCTGTCGCAATTTTGAGCATTAGCGAGCGTATCATAATAGTCACCAGCCAGAGTCTGAAACGCTCCTCCAACAAAGTAGCTGCTGCCATCACATATTTGTACGGTGCGTGATGCCGTGATAAGCGGAGGTTCGGTGATTGTCACATTATCCATAGCGGTGCAGCCGCCATCGTCATTCACAGTTACCGAATAGCTTCCTGCGGTAACACCTGTGAGGTTCTGCTGCGTTGAGCTATCGCTCCACAAATAAGTGTAGGGAGATGTGCCGCCCGTCACTGTAAGATCAGCTCCGCCAAAAGGTTTACCAAAACAGGTTGAATTGACCGGAGTAACGCTGATCACCATCGGAGGCGGCTCAGTGACAATACCGGTATCTGATATTTCACAGAAATTGCTGTCGGTAACAGTGATATAGTATGCTCCCGCTGATAACCCGGTAATACTGGGCGTAGTCGGCCCATGCTGCCAGGAATAATCATAAGGCGGTGTTCCTCCAAAAGCCGTTACATCAATTGAGCCTGTAAGATTCCCGCACCCTATGTTGGTGATATCCAGATCAAGATAGAAGGAATCCGGCTCTTCGATGACAATAGTATCATCCAGAGCACAATTGTTACCATCATAAACACGGATATAATATTCGCCACCGCCAAGGCCGGTGCGGGTGAATGCCGTATTAAGCGTATCATCATACCAATAAACTCCAAGAGGCGCAACACCTCCTGAAGGCGTAACAGTTATGATGCCGGAGGTATGTCCGAAGCAAAGCAGATTGAGATGCGTTTCCGTTACATCCAAAGGAGGCGGCTGGTTGAGCGTAATGCTGTCCACTGCCGTGCAACCCGAAGCATCAGTTACGGTTACCGCGTATGTTCCCGCGAAAAGAATTCCAAGCGTATCTATCAGGGGAAGAATGCCCACGATATCGGTGGTTGTGGTGTCCGGGTCGTTCCACAGATAAGTGTATGGAGGATTGCCTCCTGTTGCTGTTACCTGAACCCATCCGTCTTTATATCCATAACACCTTATTTCATACCCATTATAATCGTAGGCGAACAAGGATAGATTAATTGGCGGGAAAGTCACCAGTGTGGTATCATCGGTAAGGGTGCAATTATTGGCATCGCTAACCACAATGTTATAAGTTCCCGGGGCAAGGCCGGTAATGTCCTGGGTGCTTGCCGTTGTTCCTCCTGTCCACGAATAGGTATAGGGAGGCGCTCCACCTGTGACTTCAAGGTCAATGCTTCCCTGCCCATTATTACCGCAATATGGATGGATAACACTAATCGTGTGTGAAAGCGAATCTCTTTCATTAACCACTACCTGCACAAACGGGGTTTGGCAATTATTGGCATCCTTCACCTGAACCTGGTAAGTTCCGGGACAAAGGTTATTTACGTTTATCGCATTTCCT
>CAYOYI010000417.1:0-3881 GCA_964408105.1 uncultured Chitinophagaceae bacterium
AAGCGATGAAGCAGGTAATTTCTACATGACCGGGAGAATTGACTCTGATCCATCCTTCAACGAAAACGATGATGTATATACTGCCAAATTTGATACAGACGGTAATATTGCCTGGAGCCAGACTTATGATGGGATCAATTCAACCCTTGACCGCGGAAGCTTCGTTAGAATAGCAAACGCCTCAGGCAATATCTATGTAGCAGGCAGAACCTTTAATGGAAGTGACTATGATATTTTGCTGATAAAATATAATTCAAACGGAGCGCAGCAATGGATCCAGATATATGATGGCGCCAAAGGAAACGATGAAATTTCCGACATGGCTTTGGATGAAAACGAAAACATTTATTTAGCCGGTAAAACTCAAACTGCAGATAGTCTTTATGACTTCATAACACTTAAATATAACAGCAGCGGCACAAAATTCTGGGAAAGAAGCTTTGATGGTCTCGGGTACGATGAAGCGCAGGCCTTAACCATTGATGATTTTCAAAATATCATCGTTGCGGGAACGAGTGATGCTGATACTACAGGGGCGGAAAATAAAGACATAGTCACCATAAAATATGATGGATCAGGAAATCAGCTATGGATCAAAAACTGGGATGGCGGCTCCTTGACAGATGATATTGCAGATGACGTAGCCGTCAACGACTCGAATAAGATCATTTTAACCGGGCACACAAATACCGGCTCCACACTTTACCCTAACTATGATGTAATAACTTTTATTCTCGATGAAAATGGAAATGAACTATGGTTTGATCAATACAACGGAACCTCCGACAGCAGCGACTTTCCTAATCTACTTTATTTGAACGGGAGTGATTTCTATGTTGCGGGCAGTACCTATGAAAGCGGTCAGCAGCGCAACATGCTTCTGATAAAATATTCGGGGCTGCCGGTGAGCATAGAGTGGCTTAAAGAAATTAAAGCGCATGTATTCCCCAATCCTTTTGACAAGTACCTGAGTATTGATGTGAACGATAACTTGAGCGACATCAGTTTTCAATTGGTAGATGCCTTAGGCAAAATTGTTTACACTGAAAAAATTAATGGCATCCACGTCCTTAGCACGGCTGGAATTATTGACGGATTGTATTTCTATTTCATTTCGTCCGGGGAAAACCTGATTGCAAAGGGAAAGCTCACCAAACTAACCACCAAATGAATAATTATTTTCAAACGCCAACGCGGGTCCGTTTACAGCGGATGGAGACAACCGGACGGGAAACCGGTCGGCTGCTTCACTCCGATACCGACCCCCTGTTAAAAGTATCGGGGCCTGTTTTGGTGCTTGAAAAAATAAAATATAAACGAACTGGGGATTCCTGCTGCCCTTTATTTGAATCTTTTTCGGAAGGTTCGGGCACAACAAAGCCCCGTTACCGACCCCCTGTCAAGGTAACGAGGCTTGTATCTGGCTATAAAGGTAATCAGGAATTCCCAAAACTTATTTATAATTATATAACCTCCAGCAAAATTAAAAGTTCGTTAATTCTCAGATATCCACCGTCATTGCGAATTTCCATTCGTGGGAAACAGCAGCGCCCCCTGGTGGTGGTCATTGCTGTGCTCCGATACGCCCCCTGTAAAGTACCGGAGCTCGCAATGACGCGTGAAATTTAAATGTTTCTAAGCCATGAAAATAAAGAAGACAGTCATATCGCGAGACATCAAGTCTTATACATTAAACACCCAATTAACCGGCACCTACAAAATGAAAGCCGGAGACCTGGGTGTGTTTGAAGTAATTGAATTGGGAAGGCACGAAGGCTCCCAAATGATTGACCACAAGCGGCACAGCATTTTCCCGGGAGACCATCTCGTGGCAGCCTTTGCCGACCGGTATGCTACGGCCCAATTTGAAGGCTATGTGCCGGACGGTCCGCAGGAAATATATCACATTCTTGGTGCCGGTGGTGTTATTGGAATTGTAAAAACAAAACACTGGAATCTGCGCGATATCGAACCAACCACGGTTCGACTGATCGGGTATTGTTGTGACGAGAACGGGAACGTGATCAACACCAAATTTTACAGAAAGGAACGCAAGGCTTTCAGAGCTGAGCCTCCTTGTAAGGTAATTTTATCCATAGGCTCTACCATGGATAGCGGCAAAACCACCACTGCCGCTTATGTAGCCCGTGGTCTCAAAAAAGCGGGATTACGTGTGGGTTTTATTAAGCTGACCGGAACTTGCTATACGAAAGACAAGGATTTCGTAATTGACTGTGGCGCGGATGTAGCGGCAGACTTTAGTGACATGGGCTATCCTTCCACTTATATGTGCTCAAAACAGGAAATCCTTGACATTTACCAGTCGCTGCTCGATAGATTAGCATCCGAAAGACTTGATTATATTGTGATGGAAATTGCCGATGGCCTGATGCAGCGTGAAACTGAGTTTTTACTGAATGATAAAGAATTCATGTCCACCATAGACAAAGTGGTCTTTAGTTGTGGCGATAGCCTGAGCGCCTTCCATGGCGTACAGCTTTTAAGAGAATGGGGAATTGATGTGTCGGCAATAAGCGGTAGATTCACCATGAGCCCGCTGCTGATTCAGGAAGTGCAGACACATACCAAACTCCCTGTATTCACCATTGAAGAGGTTATGACAGGCATTCACAATTATCTTTTTAATGCTAAAATTCCTGTGCAGGTGTAAATGTCATCTTCTGGGAAACTCATCGCTGATTTTGTTTTACAGAACAAGATTCTTGTGGCAGCCGCTCTGATAGCAACGCTTGCAAGCAATCTGCTTAATGTAATTCTACCCCTGAGTATTGGTAAATTTTATGAAGTTGTTCTGCATGACCTTTCAGCCAAAGGCAAGCTCTTTCAATTGTTACCTATTACAATCAATACCGCTAAGGATTTCTTCGTTTTTTTCGGCACCATTATCTTGCTGAAAGGTATAATGACCTATTTGGAAAAATTTTATACCGGTATTACCGGAGAACGACTATCCGCAAATATTCGGGAATTTGCTTTCGAAAGCCAGCTTGCCCACACACTCGAGTCGCATCAATTAAAACCGGTCGGAAAATACTTATTAAGATACAGCGGGGATTTGAGGGCAGTTCAAAACCTGATGACTCGCGGCTTGATTGGCCTTACCGGTGATATATTTTTTCTGGCTTGTGCTGTCACCGCATTATGGATAATTCATCCCAGGCTGACTGCCGTGGCGATCATCACTTTTCTTGCCGGCAGCGGGGCCACTTATTTGCTTTCGAAAGCATTGCGCTCTGCTTCAGTTGCCAGAAGAGGACAGCGTTCAAAACTGCTGGATTTCGTTAGCTCGAGGCTCCATGCTTTTTACACTATAAAAAGTTTCAATCGTGAAACACCGGAGCACAAAAGTTTTCAAAAACGCAATAGAAAACAATATCAGGCAGGCATCCGCTATCACGGGCTGGCGGCACTCATACAGTCTTCACTGCCGGTTTTTTTCTATGGAGCACTCGCAATTATGCTTTTCGTAGTGATGATTGAAACCCGTGAAAAACCGGCTGAAGGCAGCGGCAACATCTTCGCGTTTGTGCTGCTTTTCCTCTACATGCAGGGGGCGGTAAGACGGTCCTTACGCATCAACCTTGTGTGGCAGGAAGGTAAAATATCTCTGCACAAACTGACAGAACTGGCAGAACTCCCTTCGGAGAAAAAAAATTCCGAAATGCCTGCAGAAAAACTAAATGGAGCAATTACATTCAAAAATGTATCTTTTTCATTCGGCAACAACCATCAGCTCATTAAAAAACTGTCCTTTGAAATTCTTCCAGCCACTTTAACACTTATCAAAGGGAAGCAGGGAGTCGGCAAGTCAACATTATTCAAGCTGATCCAAAAGATATACACCCCGCAGGAAGGTGAAA
>CAYOYI010000418.1:0-3876 GCA_964408105.1 uncultured Chitinophagaceae bacterium
TCAAGATAAAACGGAATGTTCACCGAAGCGCCTCCCTGGATATTGATAATGTTTGCTATTCTGTTCGGGTCTGTAACCGAGATGACGTAAAACGGAAGCGGTCCGGGATAGGTATGGGGCACGGGGGTACGGTATTCATTGCGCTTGATATCGTTTTCCAATTCCACACCCTGAGGAATGTTGTTTGGTCCACCTCGTGGGCCATTAGTACGCAGCACTTTTTGAAGGGGGCTGCCGTCACCCCAGTCAAGATCAAGAGTGTCCCGATCTGCTAATCTGCTGCTGGTTTTGGTGTAAGTGATAATGGTAACGCTGTAGGTGAGATAACCCTTCACTTCGTAAATAATTTCTCCCGCTCTGTTATGTGTTGCCTGCGCGCTGTTGTTTGCAAGAAATGAAAGCACACCAAGTAAGGCGGGAACGATAATTATTCTGCGCATAGTTTGAGTAAAGTGATTGGAAACGACCTGTTTTAAAGTTAATCAAAAACGATGTGTGTTTATTTCTCGGAAGAAATTTGTTGTCAAAATTCATCATTTTTGACTGCTTCATGACGGAAACAACTAACGTGCTGAACAGCTTTGAAAGTATCACGCTTGGTGAATTGGATAAGCTTGATTTTTATGACCGCTATGATTCCAAATCGGTTTTTAATCAAAACTTTCTGAATAAGTTCCTGCAGCAGCTGTCCGGCCTGTACCGGGTGCTTGATATTGAGGGTGTAAGGATTTTTCGTTACGAGTCCCACTACTTTGACACCCCTGACCTGTTATGCTACAACGCACATCAGCGAGGAAAGGCGGTTCGGCATAAGTTGCGTTACCGCAGGTACGTTGATTCGAGCGCCACATTCTTTGAAATAAAATCAAAGGACAACAAAGGCCGCAGCCACAAAGCGCGCTCTAAGGTTGAAAAGGTTTATGAAACATTTCCCCCGGAATTAAGAGAAGCGATAGCAAGAGCTACTAATATTAGCACCGATACGCTGGGCGCAACTCTGAAGGTTGCTTTGAACCGGATTACGTTGGTGCATAAGAATCTTGAAGAAAAGGTCACATTTGATTTTGATATCAAATTCAAACTGGATGGAAGTGAAAAAGTCTTTAATGATCTTGTCATTGCGGAACTGAAGCAAAAACGGTTCAATTCCCATTCCGACTTTCTAAGGATTCAAAGACAATTCAGGATACGTCCAATGGCGATCAGTAAGTACTGTTTAGGGATGGCAAGCCTGAGCAATGATGTCAAGATCAACCGGTTCAAACCGGGCTTAAGACGATTAAAAAAAATAACTTCATAAAGCTTTATGGATATTTTAGATAACGGCACTGTTCGGTTGCTCATTCGCCTTGCGATTGATCTTGCGGTGGTATTCATCATTATCAGACTCATTTACTTTCCTCGCAACCGCGATAAGGATTATTTGTTCACCTTCTTTGTATTCAACCTGCTGGTCTATCTTGTTTGTTATTTCATGAATTCGCTGCAATTGTCGGTAGGATTTGCTTTCGGCTTGTTCGCCTTGTTCGGAATCCTGCGTTACCGCACGATCACGATTCCGATAAAAGAGATGACTTATCTCTTCACAGTGATAGTCCTTGCGGTGATCAACTCGTTAGGAACGGCTGAAGTTAGTGTGAGTGAGATCATTGCTTCGAACATTGTGGTGGTTACGCTCATCTTTATTCTGGAAAATTTCTGGCTTCGCACGCAGCAGGGATTCAAGGTTATTACTTATGAAAAAATTGATCTCATCAAACCGGAGCAACGGCAGCAATTGCTCGATGACCTTAAAAAAAGAACCGGCCTTGACATTACCGGCATAGATATTGACAGCATAAACTTTTTGAACGACACGGCCGTAATCAAGGTCTATTACAACCTGAACGAATCTGGAGTCAGGCGAATGGCTGAATAGGTAATCGCAGATGGATCTGCTGAAAACATCACCGCGCATCATTAAAGCTCCAACCGGAACCAAGCTTTCCTGTAAAGGCTGGATACAGGAAGCGGCTTTTCGCATGATCCAGAATAATCTTGATCCTGATGTTGCAGAAAAACCTGAAGAACTTATTGTATATGGTGGGACGGGCAAGGCAGCAAGGAATTGGGAAGCGTTCGATCTGATTGTTAAAGCTCTTAAGGATTTGAATGATGATGAAACGCTGCTGGTTCAATCCGGGAAGCCGGTAGGAATTTTTCGCTCACACAAAGACGCTCCGCGGGTGTTAATTGCAAATTCAAACCTTGTAGGCAGATGGGCAACATGGGAACACTTCCGTGAGCTGGAAGCTAAAGGACTGATCATGTACGGCCAGATGACTGCTGGCTCATGGATTTATATTGGCTCGCAGGGAATTGTTCAGGGCACTTACGAAACTTACTTGTCGCTTGCGGATCAACATTTCAAAGGTTCACTTAAAGGCAAACTGAATGTCACAGCCGGCCTTGGCGGAATGGGTGGCGCACAACCCCTGGCAATAACGATGAATGAAGGTGTTTGTCTCGCTGCTGAAATGGAAGAGTGGCGCGTAAAGAAAAGATTGGAAACACGTTATCTGGATAAAATGACCCGTGACATTGATGAAGGAATTCGGTGGGCATTGGAGGCAAAAGAAAACAAGAAAGCCGTTTCCATCGGAATCGTCTGCAACGCGGTAGATCTGCTGCAAACTTTGCTTGACAAGAATATCATTCCTGACACACTCACAGATCAAACATCAGCACATGATGAACTGAATGGTTATTGGCCGCACAATATGAGCGTGGAAGAAGCAAAGGTCCTGCGTGAAAAAAATCCTGATAAATACCGGGAGCTTTCACTTGACACAATTGCAAGACATGTAAAGCTGATGCTTGACTTGCAAAAAAAAGGAGCAGTAGCCTTTGATTATGGAAACAACATTCGCGGACAAGCCCACGACAAGCGCGATGTGAAAAATGCGTTTGACTTTCCCGGCTTTGTTCCGGCTTATGTGAGGCCGCTGTTTTGTGAAGGGAAGGGCCCATTTCGCTGGGTAGCGCTGTCTGGTGATCCGAATGATATTTACACAACAGATGAAGCGTTGCTGAAATTATTCCCCGAAAATAGAGGGCTATCGCGTTGGATAAAAATGGCACAGGAAAAAATTGCTTTTCAGGGCTTGCCCGCACGTATCTGCTGGCTGGGAATGGGTGAACGGGAGAAGGCAGGCGTTGCTTTCAACAATCTTGTGAAAAGCGGAAAAGTCAAAGCCCCGATTGTCATCGGGCGAGATCACCTTGATACAGGCTCGGTTGCTTCTCCAAATCGCGAGACGGAAGGCATGATGGATGGTTCTGACGCGATTGCAGATTGGCCAATCCTCAACGCGCTCATCAACACAGCAGGCGGTGCAAGCTGGGTTTCATTTCATCATGGCGGAGGTGTAGGAATTGGATATTCGCTTCATGCCGGAATGGTAATCGTTGCAGATGGAACGGATGACGCGGAGAGGCGTCTGAGAAGAGTTTTGCATAATGATCCGGCTTTAGGGGTTATTCGTCACGCTGATGCCGGATATGATATCGCGAGGAAAAATGCGGGCAAGTTTGGGTTAGATTTGAAGGGAAGGCTCAAAAAATAAAGTCGCATTAGAATTTTCAGTCCGGCACCCGGAATGAAATACCGGTACCTGCAAAGTAAGATTTCAGAGTAAAATTCCATCCACCTGAAACATCCAGCATCACGTTGGGTTTCAGCAAACAGGTAAACCCTCCATCTATCGAGTGGTCGCTACGGGAATTTTGCGGAATGAAGCCGAAGCCTTCAACAAAGGCTCCGAATTTTTCTGACAAGGAAAATCCTGTCACAAGCGTATAAATAAAAGTAGGTTCCGCACTTTCACCATCCCACTC
>CAYOYI010000419.1:0-3870 GCA_964408105.1 uncultured Chitinophagaceae bacterium
GACGGTTGTGATTCACTTGTTCCACCCATCTGGAGCGATTCATTAGTCAATGGGGGGTGTCCATATTATATATTACGTACATGGACCTGCACCGATGACTGCGGAAATTCGGCAAGCTGTGTTCAAACCATTTGGGTGGTTGATACATTAGCTCCAACGATTGAAGCAGGTCCGAACAGCACAATCGAATGTCCAGCTGTTCCTGAATTCTCAACGCCAACTGTTTCAGATAACTGCGACACAAACGTTGTTGTAACAATGCTTAACGATACTATTGAAGGAAATTGTCCGCAGGAATATGCTTTAATAAGAACATGGACGGCAACAGATGATTGCGGCAACACTGCAACTGCTTCTCAGATTATATCGGTAATTGATACCACACCTCCGGCCATTATTTGCCCGGCAGACGTCAACTTGAGTTGCGGAGAATCAACCGATACTTCTAATACCGGAGTAGCAACATGCGAGGATTGCGATCCGAATGTACAAGCGACTTATACCGATACAACAATTTTTGGAGTTGAGGGGCAACAGGATGGCTCGGTATTTTGTCTCAACCCCGGAGATGGGCCATTCAACGGTTCGGAAAGTTTTGCAAACGATCAATACTTCTCCGGTGGAGCAACTTTCAGTAATCCAATTCCGATTGCAAACACTACCGATGATGTGCTGTATCAAACTGAAAGGTTTGCCGCAGCGGGAGGAATTTTCGGTTATAATATTCCGGTAGCCAATGGAAACTATACAGTTGATCTTCACTTTGCCGAGATTTATATCGGCACATCCTTGAATCCAGGTGGTGGAGTTGGAAGCCGAAAATTTGATGTGATAATTGAGGGCAATCTTGTTCTGGATGACTACGATATTTTTGCGGATGCCGGTGGAGCTGCAAAGGCTGTCATAAAATCTTTTAACGCCACAGTAGGGGATGGTACCTTGAATATTTCCTTTGATGGTGTGGTTAATAATGCGAAGGTGTCCGGTATTTGTGTGAGGGAACAGGTTGTTGGCGAGTGTGCAACGCTTATTAAACGAACCTGGACTTGCACTGATGCTTGCGGTAACAGCGCGAGCTGTGTTCAGAATATATTGGTAGTGGATACTGTGCCGCCCGTGATTTCATGTCCTGCGGATACTACTTTAGCTTGTGGAGAATCCACTGATCCCGAGAACACAGGATACGCTACCTGTGAGGACAATTGTGATACGCTGGATAACTCGCCATCTTATGTGGATTCTGTAGCTCCCGGTGCATGTCCTCAGGAATACACCATATATCGCACATGGACTTGCACGGATGCATGTAATAATTCTTCTTCCTGCACGCAGGTAATTTCCGTGGTGGATGATAATCTTCCTTATTTCACAGAGATACCGGCCGATGATACGATTTACTGTACGGAAGATTTGGTGTTCGGTGTGCCGTCCGTTGCCGATTCATGCGGACCGGCATATTTTGTAACGCTTGGAGACGATACAATAACTGAGTTCTGTCCGGAGGTTTACATTTTCACAAGACATTGGATTGCGTTGGATTCTTGCGGAAATCAATCAGCCGATACTGCATCGCAAAGTATAACGGTTTTAAATCCGCATAACATTTCAGGAGTTAATGCAACTTGTGAGGATAGCTGCAGTGGTTCCGCTTCGAGCACCGGCTTGTGCTATACTTTCCTGTGGTCAACAGGCGCCACAACATCCTCAATCAATAGTCTCTGTGCAGGAACTTACACCGTCACGCTTACCGATGCTTTCGGATGCACAGCAGTAGATACGGTTGTTGTCACTTCGGTTCCGGGCCTGGATGTCGAGGTTACAAAAACCAATGTTTCATGTGACTGCGTTCCCGGAGAAAAATTATGCAAGATTGACTTTGCCGGACTTGAACATGGGAGAATTCTTAATGGCCAATACGCTGCTTTTGGCGTTCACTTCTCCGCTAATGCCAACCCGATTGGCGTAGATACGCTGATCATTTTCGATTCAAACGTAAATGGTACTACCGATCCGGATTTGGAAGTGAACATCGGAAACCTTGCCATCATTCCGTTGAATATTAACGGGGGTGGTGATGGCATTGTAGACATTCCCAACGATAACATTAATGGTGGGGAAATGATATTCTCATTTGATCAGGATATGACGGTTACTTCTTTTGTTATTGTGGATGTAGATCACCTGGATGGGGACCCTCATGCAATTGCATATGATGAATTCAATGCAGTGCTGCTTGATGTCGCTATTCCAATTCTTGGTGACGGCTCCGTTCAAACTGTAATTATGAATGTAAGCGGAGTCAGGAAACTGGTGATCAATACGAACAACTCGGTTGGAGTAACCAACATCATTTTCGAATGTGACACCAGCGAATGTTGTGATGGAACTGCTATGGCCACACCAATCGGAGGAGAAGCTCCTTTTACTTACCTGTGGACCACCGGAGATACAACCAACTCAATTGACAGTTTGTGTCCAGGTCAATATTGTGTTACTGTTACGGATGTAAACGGTTGCTCCGGGGTGAAATGCATAGTAGTTGGTCAGGATACCTGCAATCCGTGTGAAAACGTGGTGTGTGAAGACCAGAATCCCTGTACTACTGATACTTGCGTCAATGGAGAGTGTGTTTATACTCCGACAGGTTTAGGTGTTGAGGTGCAGGGCGTTGACCCAAGCGCGTGCGATGTTTGCGATGGCTCGGCATCCGCGAGTGCGTTTGGAGGAATCCCACCATACAGTTATTCGTGGTCAACCGGTGATGATTCGGACTCTATTGGCGGAGGACAGGTCCCGTTTGCGGGTACTAAGAAGTGCATTAACGCGGGTGGTGCTCAATACATCACCGCAGCAAATGACTCGTTCGTTGCGGATGTGAACTATAGTGGCGGTTCTACATTCAGTAATCCGGCAGCCATTGGAGGAACTACAGAAGATGCGCTCTATCAATCTGAGCGTAATACCGGAAGTAATACTGTTGGTGCATCCTTGATTTATAGTATTCCGGTAGTAAATGGACCTTACAACGTTGAGCTTCATTTCGCTGAGATTTACTTTGGTACTTCTTTGAACCCTGGTGGTGGGGCAGGTAGCAGAAAGTTTGATGTTTTCATCGAAGGAGTACAAGTCCTCAATGATTATGACATCTTTGCCGATGCCGGTGGTGCTGCCATAGCAGTCGTGAAGACATTCCCTGTAAACATTGCTGATGGTCTTGCGACCATAGTATTCACCAACGTAGTGAATAGAGGCAAGGTAAGCGCTATTTGCGTGAAACCTCAGCAGGTGCAGGGCGGAGAAGGTTTATGCTCAGGTACATATTATGTAACTGTAACGGATGCCGCAGGATGTGCGGTTGTTAACTCCGTCACCCTTTCAAGCACAACCTGTGATGACCAGGATCCATGTACAGATGATCTTTGCGTTGACGGAATATGTATCAATACCCCGATCATTTGTGATGATCAAAATCCGTGTACAATTGATTCCTGCATAGCCGGACAATGCGAATACACTCCAATCATCTGCTTTGATGGTGATTTGTGCACCACGGATTCTTGTATTGCAGGGGCATGCTATTATTTCCCGATTATATGCTTTGACGGAGATAGCTGCACATTTGACACTTGTATGGCCGGAACGTGTTTCTATCTGCCGCTGCCTAATTGCGAGAATCCATGCGATACTATAACCTGTGATGACCAGGATCTTTGCACGATTGACTCTTGCTTAAATGGAGAGTGTATTTATACCCCGATTGTGTGTGATGATCAAAATCTGTGTACTGTGGATTCTTGTGTGGGTGGAGAGTGTGTATTTACTCCAATTGAATGTAGTGACAACGATCCATGCACCATTGATACCTGCATA
>CAYOYI010000420.1:0-3847 GCA_964408105.1 uncultured Chitinophagaceae bacterium
CCTGTTGAATATCTCAACGGTTGCGGTTTGTGCCGCTCCTAAATCAATGGGAATAAAAAAGTCATTATTGCCATCTGCATCCGGAGAGAAGGCATTCGGAACGTAAATATCATATTCTGTCTTCACCACTATGGTTATCTCATCGGACATATCACATCCGTTGGAATCAATGACAGTTAAGGTATAACTCTGGTCATATAAAGGCGCGACAACAGGATTTGGGCAGTCTGTGCAGCTGAGAAATTCAGCAGGAGTCCAGTTATAACTTCTGATCGGAACATTCGATGTTATTTCCGGCCTCAGAGTATCACTTGCTCCAAGCGCAATAAAAAGGTACGGAGGAAGATTTACCGTAAATCCCGTTGCTTCTATTAAAGTAAACGAATTGGTTACCATGCAGCCGTTATCATCAAGCACCATAATGCCATAGTCCCCGGATGCAAGTCCGGTAAAAACACTGTCATTTTGGAAAAGATTAGCCCTTACGGAATACTGATATGGCGGAACACCACCCTGCGCTACAACTGTTACCATGCCATCATCTCCTGAGACGCAAGTGATGTTGCCGGTTGCGGAAATATTTACAGTCAGCTCTGTTGGTTCATTCACGACAACCGTATCGGTAAACAGGCAATTATTTTCATCGCGCACTTCGAGGAAGTAGGTGCCGCCTCTTAAACTGGTTTGTGCCGGAGTTGTGCTCGGAGGGTTAGTATTCCACAGGAAAGAGTAGGCCCCGGTTCCGCCAGTGACAAAGGGTATTGCGATGCCACTATTATCTCCATAGCATAAGACGTTGGATGAGGAGGTTTGCACTTTCAACTCCTGCGGCTCGCTGACAAGAGCGGAGAAAATTCCTGAACAGGCAATTTGATCCGTAATTGTTACGCCATAGATTCCTGGGGAAAGATTGGAAATAACACTTGTGCTCTGAGAATTCGACCATGAATAATTGTATGGAGGTGTTCCACCGTTAACAGTAATTTCCACCCGCCCGTCATCGTAACCAAAGCAGGTAACATTAGTAATATCAAGCTCAGCGGTTAAGCCCGGAGCAGAAGAAATCGTAACGGTTGCAGTTTGCTGGCAGCCTTCATTATCAGTGACCAGTACCGTGTAAGTTCCTGCCGGCACATCCGTTTGATCTTCAGTAAAAATGAAATTCGACCAGAAATAACGATAAGGCATTGTGCCCCCGGATACGCTTAGATCAATATCCGCATCAGCGCTGGTTGCACAGCTTACGGTTGTTGCAGTTGCAGTTGCTGTGAGAACAGCAGGCTCATTCACAATTGCTGTATCAAATACCAAACAACCTGCATCATCAGTCACGGTGATATAATAAGAAGCTCCCGATACGTTTACGAGATCCTGTGTTGTAGTTCCATTTGACCAGTTGTAGGAAAATGGAGGAACCCCTCCCACGATGTCGAGATCAACATAACCATCAGCGCTGCCATTGCAACTCACATCATCAATTCGGGTAATATCCGTAAATGCAGGTGCTGGCTGAACAACTGTTGCCGTTAGTGCAACCGTGCAATTGTTACCATCCCTGACCGTGACGGTGTAATTACCACCAACGATATTGACGATATCTTCGGTTGATGCTGAATTAGACCAGCTATAAGAAAGATTGCCATCACCTCCCTGAGCGGTGATGTATAATGCCCCATCAGGCACTCCGGGGCATGACGCATTTTTTGTTGAATCCAAAGCAACGGTAATTGCAGGCGGCTGAAGAATGTCAACAGGCTCAATGTATAGACATCCATTATTATCACGGGCTATCGCGGTATAAGAACCGGCTGTAAGGTTATTGAAATTTCCTGAAGGCTGGAAGACAATATTGTTTATCGAATACTCATATGGTGGGGTGCCGGAAGAACCAACAATGGAAATTGAGCCTGTGTTTTGCCCATTACAGGCTACGTCTACTTTGGTAACCTGTGCAGTCACGGAAACGTTAGCTCCTACTGAAGTTGAGTCAATATTTTCACAGCCATTTTTATCCTGAATACCGACAATATAATTTCCCGGAGCAAGATTGTTGAACGTGGCATTGTTTTGAAACGGACCGTTGTTCAAGGAGTATTTGTAGGGAGGAGTTCCTCCTATTCCACTCAGCGTAATTGACCCATTGTTAATGCCGACACAACTTGCGTTAGTTGTACTCACCACATTCACAAAGAGAGAATCCGGCTCGATAGTGCTGGCGTCAATTGTTGCAACACAATTATTATCATCTACAATGATGAAATGGAAGTTGCCACCCGGCATTCCGTTGAAAGCGCCACTTTGATAAAATATCACACTGTCAAGAGAATATCTGTAAGGACCGGTTCCGCCAGAAGCGGTAATCACTATAAAGCCGTCTGACAATCCGTTACAGGAGATGGGAACCTGAAACAACACGGAGGGGATCAGAACCGAAGGCTCATCAACCTGTACATTCAATGTATTTTGACAACCCTGGGCATCTTCTACCAAAACTGTATAAAGATTCGCGGTCAACCCGCTGAAAACCGGGCTTGGCTGAGTAGTGACTCCCCCATCAATAGAAAATGTCCGGGGAGGTGTTCCTCCGGTAGAAACAACTTCAAAGATTCCGTCATTTCCACCATTGCAGCTCACGTTGGTTTTTGAAAATAAATTCAACGTAAGCGCTGGCACCACAGCGATGTTCACCGGTTCGGTGACTTCGCAACCGTTTGCATCACGAATCGTCACAGTGTGAGGACCGGGGACAAGGTTGGAATATGTTCCGCAGGCTGCAAATACCGGAGGAAAGTCCAAAGCGCACTGGTATGGTGCAGTGCCGTTGGATGGATTCGGTGTAATTGTTCCGTCATTAAAACCTGCGCAAGAAACAGGAGTGCTGGCAAGATTGGCCTGAATTCGTGGTGGATCCGTTAGAATAACGGTTGACGTGGCTTGACAATTATTGTCATCCTGAAGCGTAACGGTATAAGTTCCGGCAGTCAGTCCTGTAAAAAGCGGGTTGGATTGAAAAGGCCCACCAATGGAATATTCATAAGGAGGAGTTCCTCCGCTGGCAAGCGGAACGGCAACCCTTCCTGTGGCTCCACCGTTACAAACGGGGTCTTGTCCTGTTGCCGTTACTCCCAAAGGTGCAGGCTGGGTGATTGTGATTGATCTGTTTACAACACAACCCCGCTGGTCGGTAACTCTAACCGAATGATTTCCTAATCCCAAGTTTATGACTGATGGATTGGTTGACCCGCCTGGAGTCCAGAGATATTGATACGGTGGTGTGCCACCCGTAACGTTTGCCGTTGCAGTTCCGTCACTCAACCCATTGCAGGTGATATTTGTGGTTACAACATTAACATTGAGACCAACCGAAGGATCTTCCGTTATCGTGAGCGTAAAAACACCCATTTCGGCAACTGTGCTGCCATCCACAACAGCTATGTAAGTACCGGGTGTGCAAAGATTTTCAAGTATGGCTGATTGCGGTGCACAAGAGGCTCCATCATAATTGGTGTAAAGAAGGTTACAACCGCTGTCAAGTAGGTAAAGTGTAGTATTCCATGTGGCTCCTCCGCAAAGAGAAACTCTAACTCCCATGGGCTGAGCAATGCTAAACTGTACGAAAACATCATTCCCCGGATCGCCAAAGTCATTGGCGTAACACTCGTTACTGTTGAAATGAGTGAGCGTTCCTCCTACGGACAGCGCACCAAGATCAATCGGATTTGAACAATTCTCCCCACGCGTATATCTCCAGTAAGATTCCATTCGAGGGCGATAGTTGTTGCAGGCGCCAGTAACAAAACCGTGATCATACCATTGACATGGCGGCCCCAAGCGATAATTTATATTC
>CAYOYI010000421.1:0-3839 GCA_964408105.1 uncultured Chitinophagaceae bacterium
CTAAAAAGTCAGATTTCAATAAAAGATGGATGACGGCTTACAATCGTTCAAGAAACACGCGCAAAAAAGTTCTCTCCTCTGCCCCATTCTGCGATCTGGCCGTCTTTAACGAACTGCTCAACACCCTTCCCGACAATTGCAATTTGCAATTAGGCAATAGCTCTCCCGTCAGGTATTCCAATTTGTTTGAGCTGAATCCGACAATCAGTGTCAATTGTAATCGCGGCACAAGCGGGATTGATGGAGTTACAAGCACAGCAGCCGGAGCAGCTTATGTAAATAAAAAGCTTACCGTACTGATCACTGGCGATATTGGTTTCTTCTATGATTCAAATGCACTCTGGAATGATCGCTTACCCAAGAACTTGCGTATCATTGTGATCAACAATTCAGGAGGAAATATTTTCAGGATAATTCCTGGACCTTCCGAACTTGATGAATTCGAAGAATTCTTCGAAACCAAACACAACTTGTCCGCTGAACATTTTGCAAAGGCACATTCCATCCCTTATTATTTTTGTTCGAACATGAACAGACTTAAAAAGGAGTTGAAAAATTTTTACAAGCCCGGAAATAAACCAGCAATCCTTGAAATCAAGACACCAAACATTGTCAGCGCTGAAGTGTTAAGGAAATACATGAACATGAAATAAATCTAAAAATCAATGGCAACTCAAAAACGAAAGTGGATTAAAATAAAAGAGTATCAGGAAATACTGTTTGAGTACTTTGAGGGAATTGCGAAGATCACCATTAATCGCCCCAGATACAGAAATGCTTTTACTCCATTGACCAACCAGGAGATGATTGACGCAATGGATATTTGCCGTGAACAACAGGACATAGGAGTGGTAATTCTCACCGGAGCAGGTGACAAAGCGTTTTGCAGCGGTGGCGACCAGAATGTAAAAGGCATTGGAGGTTATGTTGGCAAAGACGGGGTTCCGAGATTGAATGTGCTCGATCTGCAAAAGAGAATTCGCTCACTTCCCAAGCCGGTTATCGCAATGGTGAACGGATACGCAATTGGAGGAGGTCATGTGCTGCATGTGGTTTGTGATCTATCCATTGCCTCAGACAACGCAATTTTCGGGCAGACGGGCCCGAAGGTTGGAAGCTTCGATGGAGGATTTGGCTCATCATACCTTGCAAGAATTGTCGGTCAGAAAAAAGCCAGAGAGATTTGGTTTCTCTGCAATCAATACAGCGCAAAGGAAGCTCTGGAAATGGGGTTGGTAAATAAAGTGGTTCCGTTCAAAAAGCTCGAAGACGAGACCGTAACATGGTGCAAGGTCATGCTGAAGCGCAGTCCGATGGCATTGCGTATGATAAAATGCGGGCTTAACGCTGAACTCGATGGACAAGCGGGAATCCAGGAATTAGCAGGTAATGCTACATTACTTTACTATTTCACCGGAGAAGCACAGGAAGGAAGAAATGCCTTCGTTGAAAAGCGCGATCCTGACTTCAGCAAGTTTCCCAAGTTTCCTTGAAGCAATAAAATGTCCTCTCCCTCCATCAAATCATGGCTCGCAGCTTTTAGGCTTCGGACACTGCCGCTGGCATTTTCAAGCATTGCCATGGGAAGCTTTCTGGCAGGAGCAGAAAGCAAATTTAGTTGGAGCGTCTTTCTATTAGCAATTGTCACCACGCTATTCTTACAAATCCTTTCCAACCTTGCCAATGATTATGGTGACACAGTTCATGGAGCAGATTCAGCAGAGCGAATCGGGCCACAACGCTCGGTACAGAGCGGAGCAATTAGTTTAGGTGCGATGAAAAAGGCTATGATAATTTTCGCAGTGCTGGCTTTTGTTTCAGGAGTTGCATTGATCTTCGTTTCTCTTGGAAGCATATCAGGTCTCTACCCGGCCTTATTCTTTGTACTTGGATTGGGAGCAATTGCAGCAGCCATAAAATACACTGCCGGCAAAAATCCTTATGGGTACAAAGGACTGGGTGACGTCTTTGTTTTCCTGTTTTTTGGAATAGTCGGGGTTGCAGGAACATACTTCCTTCACACCAATGAGATCAATGCTTATGTCTTGCTGCCCGCTGCCTCAATTGGACTACTTTCTGCAGGCGTGCTTAACATCAACAATATGCGAGACAGAATATCTGACGGCAAAACCGGAAAGATTACGATTCCCGTGCGCCTAGGGCCTGTTTATTCAAAATTTTATCATCTCGGATTGATCGCCAGTGCATGGCTCGCAGCATTGGTGTTTACCTTTATCAACTTCCGTTCGTCATCGCAGCTTATCTTCTTGATCTCCGCTCCATTGTTCATTCTTCATCTTATAAAAACATTTCAAAACCAGGAACCTGCTCTTTTAGACAAGCAATTGAAAGCGCTGGTACTTTCCACTCTTTTGTATTGCCTTACTTTTGGCATTGGGTATTTGCTGCCAAAATGATCATTTCAAAAAAATTCAATTCACTTCAGGCAAAATTCCTTCCCTACGTTCTCCATTTCAAAAAACCAAGTGGTACCTCACGGGGTGTGCTGCTCGAAAGACCTGTTTGGTTTTTAATAATCTCTGCAAAGGATAATCCAACTGTCAACGGAATTGGCGAATGTGCTCCTTTAAAAGATTTAAGTATTGATGATTTGGCCTCATTCGAGAATATCCTTAGTCAACTCTGCGAGGATATTCCAAATTATCAGTCATGGCTTGCAAACAAGTTCAACAGGTTTCCCTCCATAAAATTCGGACTGGAAACCGCGCTGCTTGACCTGCAGAATTCAGGGCAGAAGATTCTTTTTGAATCAGATTTCACCCAGGGGGAAAAGTCAATTACAATTAATGGCCTCATCTGGATGGGAAATCATGATGAAATGAAAGCACAGTTGGAACAGAAAGTCGCAGCAGGATTTCGGTGCATAAAAATGAAGATCGGGGCGATCGATTTTGAAAAAGAACTTTCATTGCTCAAATTCATCAGAAGCAAGTTCCCAAAAGAACAAATCGAGCTAAGGGTTGATGCGAATGGGGCGTTCTCACCAAAAGAAGCCTTGGGCAAATTGGATCAGCTTGCCAATCTGGATATTCACTCGATTGAGCAACCCATAAAGCAGGGACAAAGGGAAGAGATGGCACGCCTATGCAAGCAAACTCCATTGCCAATTGCCCTGGATGAAGAATTGATTGGAATAACGACTTCCGATGAAAAAAAGAATTTACTGGATGAGATCAATCCGCAATACATCATTCTGAAACCAACTTTGATTGGTGGCTTCGCAGAATCTGAAGAATGGATCCGGCTTGCTGAACAGAAAAAAATCGGATGGTGGATCACTTCCGCTCTCGAATCCAATATTGGCTTGAACGCTATAGCGCAATGGACCTACACGCTGAAGAATCCCCTGCCCCAAGGCCTTGGAACCGGACAACTTTATACAAACAACTTTGAGTCCCCGCTATTCTTAAAAAGGCAGGAGTTATTTTATGATCCAAAAAGAAAGTGGGAACTGCCTTTTCAACTAACATGAACGACTTCCGCTCATATCGCTCCCTTACTTTTAATGGTGAACTTTTCGATACTTCACAACTGCAATCTCTTTGTGAAGAGAAATTATCAGCCATAGCAACTGCTGACTGGGAATTAAAACTTTACTCTTTTATTCAGGAATGGCTGAATGAGTCAACTTTTATAACCGCTAAAACATCCGGCACTACAGGAACACCAAAGAAAATTCAAATCGAAAAGGACAAAATGCTTCAAAGCGCGTTGATGACGTTGGATTATTTAAAAGTTGAAAAAGGAAGCAATGCTCTGCTTTGTTTATCCTGTGAACACATTGCCGGAAAAATGATGGTAGTGCGATCTTTCGCTGG
>CAYOYI010000422.1:0-3828 GCA_964408105.1 uncultured Chitinophagaceae bacterium
CGACGGCGTGTCGTGCCACTGCACCGCCGACGGCACTGGCGGCGGCGCCTCCGCGGGGTTGCTTTTTTCAGATAAAAATTTCAACGGGCAGGAAATGAAGCTTACGCTTCATTTCAGATCTATCCGGCTTAGTCGATATGAGAAAGTGGATTTTTATCTTGATTTAAATAATGTTTCACAAGCGCATTTCGATTATTTCCGCACGCTCGAATTATACCGTGAAAGTGATAGTGACGAAGAGCAGCCTGATGTATTTGGAAATATTCAAAATGGCTATGGGATTTTTGCCGGGAGTGCGGTGAGTACTTCGGTAGTATCATTAAAATGATTTTTTGAATGTACCCATAGCAAGCATTAGCCATCCTGCAATGAAGCTAAGTCCGCCTATCGGGGTAATCATCCCGAGTTTTGTTATACCGGTTACGGCCATGATGTAAAGCGAACCGCTAAAGAGTACAATTCCGACAAGAAAAGCGATCGCTGAAAATTTCAGCCACCTGCTTTCAATTTTTGACTGTATAAAAACTGCAAGCAGCGCGGCCAATGTATGATAAAAGTGATAGCGGTTGCCTGTTTCCATCCATTGCATGGCTTGTGCGCTCAAATGCGGTTTTAGTCCATGTGCAGCAAATGCTCCGATCACGACCGCGAGTAGTCCGAAAACGGCAGAAATAAATAACAGATTTTTATTCACAAACCGAGGTTGGCATTCAGATGAGTCACAATATTAATTACAACTTGCTAATCCTTTAGTTTTGAAACAAACAAATGACTTCTTCCAAATGTGACTTCTATTCCCTCTCCATTGGGAGAGGGACAGAAAGCGAAGCGTTTCAGGGTGATGCGAGCTTAGAAGTTGTTGCTTTTTTCGGGCCTACCTCACCCCGCCCCTCTCCTAAAGGAGAAGGAGTCCGGAGCCTATTTGCTATGACCACTTGGTATATACCGATTAACTTATGAGAGGATTCTGGTTCATTGGTGTTTTGATTATTATCCTTATCGGAATTATGATTGCATACATACGGCTTGTGCTGGCGCTGTCTGAAAACAGGCCGGTTTATGACGCGCTTCCGGGGTCAGCTTCCATTGTATTTGAATTCAGGAATCCGAATAATGCTTTTTCAAAATTTAAGGATGCATCGTTCGGGCCGCAACTGGGGAAGGCGCCATTTTACAGCAAGCTGATGAATCAGCTTGCAGCGATGGATACCTTGCTGAAATCAGGAATTTCTGATTCAAACTTTAATTCGTGGGAGAATTCTATTCTGCTTGCAAGTTTGAGCATCACCGGCAGAAATGAATTTGATTATCTGTATGTGCTGAAGAAAAATAGATTCGACAAAGAGCGTTTCTCCGGAATGATCAATTCGGTCGGAACAGCAACCGTGAACAAACGAACATTCCGCGATGAAACTATTTATGAGATACAATCCATTTCCTCCGGTAAATCTTTAGCCTGCTCATTTGTAAATGGATTATGGATCGCAAGTTACAGTCCGTTTCTTGTTGAAGAAGCCATTGCTCACTTGAGAGATGAAAAATCAATTCTCACCAACAAAGGTTTCAAAGAAGTGAATGAGCTCGCGAGTGAAGATGCCGATGCGATCATTTATTTCAACTTCGGAAATCTTGCCGCTTACCTGCCTATGCTGGTAAACGAAGAGCAGGGTGATTTTTTTCGGTCAATAGCGCAATTCGGAAAGTGGATGGAACTGGATGTGAAGATCAAGAATAATTCTTTCATTATCAACGGATATACCAGCATGGGCGGGGAAAAGACTTTTCTCGCCCAGTTTGGAACAGAACCTACTTCTCAGGTGGAGATCACGCGGGTAATGCCTTATAACACCGCTCTTTTCTTTTATCATGCTGTTGATGACTTTCACGAATACATGACGCAGCGCGGTGAAATGCTTTCACCTGAGATGGATAATTTCCGGAACTGGATGAGCAATGAATGGTGTTTTGGAGTGCTGGAGCCGCTAGATCAGAATTTCCAGGATGATGCTTTCATTGTCGTAAAGACGATTGATCCTGACATTGCTATTCAAAGCCTTGCGGAGCGCGCACGCTTATTTGGCGATGACCTTGATCTCGAAGAATTCAAAGCTTATCCGATCGGACAGCTTTCTGTGAAAGACGATCTGAATAAGTTATTCGACCACCATTTTCTGAAAATATCCTATCCTTATTACACAGTGATGGATAATTACGTGGTGTTCGCGAATAATATTTCCGTGATCAAAACCATGCTCGGTAATTATGAAGACAATCAAACGCTGGCGAACGATCCCGACTATATGATGTTTGAGCGCAACCTCACCACAACCTCGAATTTTTATGTTTACTTCAACACCGCACGCTCGGTCGAAATCCTGAATGCTATGCTCAGCAATGCACTTGTTGCCGATATCCGGAGGGGCAACAAAGACTTTGTCAAATTCAGTCCCGTTGCATTACAGTTCAACCACTATGAAGACATTTTTTTTACGAACGGTTACATTTCTTTCTCATCTCAATTGGAGGAATACAAGAATACTTTATGGCAGGTGAAGCTCGATGCACCAGCCATTATTACCCCTGCTTTCGTCACTAATCACTATACCGGGGAGAAAGAAATTCTAGCGCAGGACTCGCTTCACAATATTTACCTAGTTACGAAGGCGGGAAAAATTCTCTGGAAGCGAAAACTTGACGGGCCTATCGTGAGTGAGATTTATCTCATTGATTTTTATGAGAACACCAAGCTGCAGTATGCTTTTAACACAAGGACAAAGATTTATTTCATTGACCGGAAGGGCGAGGATGTAGCTTCTTATCCAATCAAACTGCCGGCTGAGGCAACCAACGGCATGTTGCTGGTTGACTACGATAACAAGAAAGACTACCGGGTGTTTGTTGCGTGTAGTAATGGCAATATCTATGGCTATTATAAAAGCGGCAAACCTCTTCCGGGATGGAGCCCGCAGAAAAATGTCGGCAGTGTAAAGTTCCCGCTCAAGTATGTTTTCGTTGACGGCAAGGATTATCTCATTGTGATGAACGATAATGCGGAGATGTTTTTTTTCAACCGCAGGGGCGACCGCAGGGTGAAACCGATCAAATTGGAAAAGAAACTTGAAACTGATTTTGAGATGCGCGTTTCAAACAACAACTTCCAACTGCTGAATGCCGACAAGGAAGCCAACCTTTACAAAGTTTACCGCAACGGCTCGTTCAGCGCACAGAAGCAGGATATACCCGTAAGGTTTTTCGATTTCATCTATGAAGATTTCAACGGAGACGGTAACTACGAAATGGTGTTTGTGGATTCGCTTGTGGCGAAAGTGCTTGATGAAAGGTTGAAGGAAATCGCTTCTCCTTCGTTCCCAAATAAAATTGATGAAGCTTTCGTAGTGATGCAAAAAGGGAAAAAGAATGTTGGCTTCTTGTCACGCAGCGCCAACCAGATTTACTATCTCGATTCCACTTATGCAATTTATCCCGGCTTTCCACTAACTGCCAATACGCCATTCATAGCGGCTGATCTTTTTGAAACGGGAAGAAATGTCATAATAGCCGGAGATGAAAAGGGGAATTTAAATGCGTATCAGGTGAAGTAAATTCGTTGATGTGCTGATTAGATGATTGCTAATGCGTTGATATGTGCGGCTAATTTGAATTCTCGGAAAGTTGATAAAGCCTGGGCTTCCTCTCCCGTGGGAGAGGGGCGGGGTGAGGCTGCATCAATTCAGTTTCCAATCAATCGGGTTATACCCTTCATGCTCCAGTATCTCGTTTGTTTTTGAGAAATGCCTGCACCCGAAAAATCCGCTGGCAGAAAATGGT
>CAYOYI010000423.1:0-1737 GCA_964408105.1 uncultured Chitinophagaceae bacterium
GAAAGCGAAAGCAAAGGGAAAATTCAAGGAAAAGTTTAAAAACGTAGTTAAGAAAGTTCAGAACTCAAAAATAGCAACAACAGTAAGAAAAGGATTGCATATCGCAAACCGTTTGAATCCTGCTGCGGCCTTATTGAGAACTGGTATTTTGACGGCGTTAAAAACAAACCTGTTTAAAATTGCGGAGCGTTTACGCTTCTCTTACCTTACCCCACAGCAAGCAGAAGCCATGAACCTGGACATGGCAAAATATAACAGATTGATCGGGATAAGAGATCAGTTAGAAAAAGTCTTTTTCAGGGCAGGTGGAAAAATCGAAAATTTCAAGAAGAACATCCTTACAGGACGTGGCAACAGAGACAAACAAGTTCCCCTTTCAGGTCTCGGAGCCATTGACTATAACGATTACTCTCAACAAAATTCATTACGTCAAATTCTCGGAGTAGAAATGTACAACTCCGAAGTTCAAGGCGTGGAGGGTTTTGGAGAGCTTGGAGTAGCAACAACAGCCGCCGTTGCTGCCGCAACTACGGTGCTATCGGCCATAGCAGCGTTATTGAAAAGCATAGGCGACTTGAGAAAGAAAAAAAGCACACGTGAGGGTGAAGATGGCGGTGGTGACAGCGCAAGAACAGATGCAAGCGCAGAGACCAGCGTAGAAACACCTTCAGCGGATCAGAATTCAATGAATACGGATTCAAGTGGTGGCGCTTCCTTTTCGGATGAATCATCATCCATAGATCAAACCCAAAACGGAACCGACTTGAACAAGAACCTTAAATCCAACGGTGGAGGTGGTGGAAACAGCAATACTGGCACACCTTCCTCATCTGATAAAGCGGAGGGTTCAACAGATCAGGAAACGGGTTCGGAAACAAAGGACAATTCTACCGGAGAAGAATCCAATGCTTCAGATCAGGGTTCAGATGCAAGCGCCAACAGATCAGCCGCTCGAAGTGCAACAACCAATGCGAAGACAACCGATGTAGGAGTATTCGCCAAAATGATGAACTGGGCAAAAGCAAATCCATTACCTGCAACAGGAATTGCTCTTGTTGTAGTTGGTGGAGTTACCTACGGGTTAGTGAAACTTTTTTCAGGGGACAAGAAGGATCAGAAACCTAAAGGAGCTTTGTCCGGCTTGCCGCACAAAAAGAAGAAAAAACACTATCACTCTCACAAGATCAAAGCTCACAGGCTAAGATAGAAAGTGAAAGCGTAAACTAAAGTAAAATCTGCCTGAAGGACAAAGCGCAGTTCAAAGGCAAAAAAAAAAAGAAAATGGCAAGTGTAGCATTAAAAATGAAGAAAAAGCAGTGGTTGAAAGACTTCGATGAAATGAAGACTGAGAAGGACATCAAAAACACCGCAATCAAAACCGGAGTGGAAATGCTCTTAAGTGTTTTGGTCGGTGGAGCTATTGGCTCTTATGTCGGACGACCTTCATTCCTCATTGGATTGACTGCAACCGCCGCAGGTCACTACATGGGCTATAAATGGCTACCGCCGATAGGCATAGGCATGATGGCCTCTTCAAACCCGATGGGCGTAAATAAATCTGTTTCTGGTTTCGACCTGGAAGGAGCAAAAGAACGCTTGGTGAATTTTAAAGATTCTTTATTGCACAGAACTTATCTCGATAAGATCATTAAGAAAAGCGATGAAAGCGGAAAAGAATCTGAAGATGAAACCACCAAAGGAATTGGAGAAGTAGAAGACCACATGGGAACCCTTGCA
>CAYOYI010000423.1:1747-3811 GCA_964408105.1 uncultured Chitinophagaceae bacterium
ATGGCATTTCGCCGTCGCCGGGGAGAAAGCACCGAAGGTATCGAAGAAGAAGTGCAAGGCATGAATGAGACGGATTTCTCAGGTATGTAGCCCGTAAGCTATAACCGAATATCCACCGAATACAAAAGTTCCTTAAACATTCCTAAAAGCGACTAACCGGTTGCGCCTAGCGGCGTGGCTTAGGGAACTCTTGTCTTCAAATAAAAAGAATTACAAACCAAAAAAAAAGATTGCCATGAGCGATTTGATAAAAACAGCCATTGATTCCGAATACAACAACGTAGGGGAATTAATGGGTATCGACGATGCCCTAATGGGCGAGATCACCGAGCTGATGGGAACAATGGGAGCTGCTGATAAAGTACGCTTCCTAAAGAAAATCAGCTCCAAGCCGATGAGTTCAAGAGGCTCTCGTGCGGAGTTCGAGAAATTCTTTAAAGAAGTTCCCGATTCGGTGAAACAGGCTCTCATTAACGGTGACTTACGGTTGGCTGACTTTACTGTTTTCTCGATGAAACAGGTAAAATCAAAAACCGTAAAGTTGTTTGAGCCGCAAGACGAACGCGAAGTAGGCTTACGTAACATTGCTAACGGTAAACTCCCAAAGAACTTCGTGTTCCTTGTGAGTGGAATTTACCTGTTGGCAGGAGTTGCGGAAGATGCTGCCGACATCGAAAAAGTTAAGGCCACCGACTTCAAAAGCGTGACCAATTTTCCGGCTATTGCCAATGCCGAGTTCTCATTAAAGGCGAACAAAAAGCAGATCATTCCCGAAGGAAACATCGTGCGTAAGTTCATTACCGACAACAACCATTTAACCAACTTGGGTTATTTCAAATTGGACAACCCACGTTTGATTAAAGATGACGAATTAATTGAGTTCGTTGTTGAGCTTGGTACAATGCAAGGCTTAGACCCTAAGACCTTCTTGTATGTTGGCCTTGATGGAACAGGCACTACGCCGTAGTCAACAAAAAATTCCCCGGTCGGGTTCAGAAAAATATCTCGAAGGTTAATCCCTCAAGGATCATTCGAGATTCTGAACCCCATACCGGGGCTATTTTAAAATCACTTAAAGAAAAAATACCATGTCGCACAGACTAAAAATAATTAAAGAATGGGTTGACATTCTTGTAACTGCTCCAAATCAAACTTTCAAAGAGAGTTTTGATGTTGATAAGCACGTTACAAAAATCATCGGGCTTGCCCTGTCAACTAACATGGATGCGATGCCTTACTATCGGGGTAGTCAGCGTATAGCAATCAATGAAAAGGAAATCTATCCTGAAGGATATGAAAGTAAGCTCTTACAACACGGCTTCAATGTTCCTGTCAACGAGCGCATAGTATCTTTTGGAGAAGAACTGGACCCCGGCAACAGAAAAGTTGAGATCGACTACAAAGACGAAGATCACCCCTTTATTCCTTTCCAACCATACCGCATACGATTGTATGTGTACAGCAAAATCGACGATTAGCCATGCATTCAACTTACCCAATAAAGGAAACGGTAAAAATATTGACCATTACCAAGCAAAAGGAAAAGATCAATTTTCAGATCAGACATCCTGAGAATGTGCTTGCAATAATTGGTATTGCCGTAACCTGTGATAAAATAGCCGATCATCTTGATCCAGTAGGTGGTGCTGATATTCCAAATAAAGGCTCCATTGCAGGATATGTTTCATTATCTGTTCCTCAAAAAGGGGATGTAGTTTTTGGCGACGATGTTCAGCTAGATAACAATGATTACGCAGATCTGATAGAGAAAGCTGTTTGGGGTTTAGCACAAGACATCAGCGGGGCAAAGAAAAGAGATTACTATTTAAAAACTTTCCTTCCTGTCAACAAGACATTACTAGAAGGTTTTTACGAAGACATCTATTCCCCTTCGCTTACAAGTTTTACTGGCGAGGTTCTACCATTTCTCTACCGAGTTCGTGTATATATCCGCTATCAAGTTACACCTGATAAACCTCAAACAACATGACAGTAGAATTTGCATTGGATTACATCCCAAGACGAATGAGGGAATTAGGGTATGACGAAAAATACATTACCCGT
>CAYOYI010000424.1:0-3805 GCA_964408105.1 uncultured Chitinophagaceae bacterium
CTGGATAAAAACTTTGCCGGAATTTTCAAGGGCATGAGCTGCGGTAGGGGAGTTGCTGAAAGTGATTTCATTTGCCCTGATAACATCAACCTGGTGGGCAACATTTTCCCGTTTCTCTTTCGTCTTCGCTGCTGCAATAACATATTCGTCAAGCACCAGAACTTTCTCCGTCAATATCACGCGATATCCTTTTGAGGCAATTTCCCGAAAAGTGAGCGACAGGTTATGAAATGACGGATGCTGAAAGAAAAGCGTGTCACTTCTTGTAATTCCGGTAACGATCAATTTCCCCTCGTTGTCCGATAATGCTGAGAATGATTTTGAGTTGTTGTAAACAGCCACATTCGTAATTGGCTCCAGCAGGGAAGAATATACTGTTATCTGTTGCGAGAATGAATTTGCTGCAGAAACAAAATAGATGATCAGAAGCAAAAAGATTCTATTATTATTCATGCGTGCAGCCAGCTCTATGCTTTTGTTGTTTTTGCAAGCGTGATGCGAAAGGTTGTTCCCTTGTCAAGCTCGGATTCCTTTACAAATATTTTTCCCTTATGGTATTGCTCGATTATTCGTTTGCTTAATGCAAGCCCCAATCCCCAGCCTCTTTTCTTCGTACTGTAGCCGGGTTGAAAGATGGTGTTGAAATTTGATTTCGGGATTCCTTTCCCGGAGTCCTTTACATCCACGTTTACTTTGCCGTTTTCCTCTTCGACATTTATATTAATTGAACCTATTCCGCCCATTGAATCCAGAGCATTCTTCAGGAGATTTTCGATCACCCAGTCAAATAGCTGCGGGTTTAGCTCTGCTTTAATATTGTCCGGGGTATTCAATTCTACTTTCACTTGCTCAGAGCTGCGCTTGCGGACATAGTCCACCGCCTTGACCAATAGAGGTTTCAGAGGCTGCTCCTTCAATCCCGGTACCGAACCTATTTTTGAAAACCGATCAGCTACCAATTCCAGCCGGTCAATATCTTTCTGTATCTCATCAATCATTTCTTTTGTTTTGCTGTCTTTCTCATTTTTCTCTCTCAGCATTTCAACCCATGCCGACAGTGAAGAGATCGGAGTGCCAAGCTGGTGGGCAGTTTCTTTTGCCATTCCAACCCATAATTGATTTTGCTCAGCGGTGCGCGCAGTGCTGAATAAAACATAAGCGAACGCGAGAAACCCGCTGATGATGCTTAATTGCACGAAAGGAAAAATCCGAAGCCGCTTAACGAAGCTCGAGTCTTCATAATAAATGATGTGTTTGATCTCCGGGCTGATCTCCAAAGCAATAGGCTCTTTCTGCGCTTTCATGGAGGCAATGCGCTTCTCCAGATAACCGGGTTTTATTGCCTTTGCTGAGTCAATGTTTCTGTAGTTAAGAACGTTGCCTGCTTGATCGGTTAGAATGATCGGTACGCTTTCATTTTGGCGGATTACATCAAATTCAAAGTTGACGTCTTCATCATCAGATGCGAGGATGATGTTTTTATAGGCATTTGCCCACAACTCCGCGTCTTCCTTTTCTCTTGCAGCCATATCTCTTGCAAGGCGATTGGAATACCACAGGGAAGCGGCAACTATCGCAAGGGCGGCAATCAAAAGAGTCGTTTTCCAATTGATCCCGATGCGGGAGACTTTCATGGCTCGAACATGATGGTTTTCGGTTGGAATTTATGACTTATAGATTAAATGTGCATGCTCGTCAGGGATCCTCACCCCAGTCAATGAATTCCATTTCTTCTTCTTTCTTTGGCTCCTCCTTCTGTGGTGTTTCTTTTCTTATGTTATTGAATATGGTAAAATTCGATTCGCTTGCTTTCCTCTCTTCTTCTTTAACAACAGGCGTATCATATTTCCTGATAGTTTTTTCCTGGTCTTCCTTCTGAAACAAGGTGTTCTTAATAAGCTTTTTCTTGTCAATTTTAATTTCAGGCCTATCGGTTGTCCCCGTCATGGCGATGTACAAGTTGAAGTTATCCTGCCCCATTTCTTCAAATTCACTTACCGGCTTTCGTTTTCCAAACCTGTTGCCGATCACATCAAATACGTTCAGCTTCAATTTGTAATCAATGCGCCCATCAAACCATTGGCTGCCTGATGCCGCGAGGTTAAGAGCTGTGGACTGGATCATCATTTCGGGAATGTTTACCGTTCGGTTGGAAATAGAAATATTGTTTTTCAATGTGGAGAATCGAATGTTCCGCAGCTCCTCGATGTCAACGAACCGGGAAAGTTTTTCCAGCGGAGTAAAGTTGATAAGCTGTCCGTTTTTAATGGTGATCTCAGAATTGGCGGAGAGTGTTTTTTCGTCAAGCACCCCGTTGTTGAAGTCGGCTTTCACGTTGGCAGAGAAAATAAGCTTGCCGGCTACATTTTTATGTGTAATGGTTTTCTGACTGAAGTTGTTAAGCTGATCAAACAACTCTGTGATATTAATGTCAGAGCCTTCTGCGTGTGTGCTTGTCCTGATTTTATTTCCGGCCAGTTCTATTCTTGTGCTGAGATCCAGTACTCCATCCATTGTATTGCACGAAAAATCTTTTACTTCGAGAATATTTCCATTCAGATTTACAGTGAAGGAAGCGTCATAAGCCTTGAATTTTTCAAAGGTGATATATCTCCCGGTCATTTTAATTACTCCATTCATGACTAAAGCACTGCTCGATGCCCCCTTCTTTGAATCACTGCCCGAACCGCCTGACTTCTTCAAGAACGCAAGAATATTTTTCACGTCAATGCTTTCTGCTTTCATTGCCAAATCAACACGGGGTATTTCATTTGATTTAGGATAAAGGCCGGGCATCTGATAAACCTTTCCTGAAACTTCCATTGAGCTTCCGGGCAGGCCGATAGCTAAATTTTCGAGTGCAAGTGTTTTGTTGAATGATGAAATAGTTCCTTGTGCTATGGTCAGTTTTGTTGAATCAACTCTCAGTTCAACGTTTTTCATCGTAACCGCACCTTCTATAGTATTTAGCTTCAAAGCTGCAAGATCTTCAGCCTTGCCGTTATATCTCACATTTTGAAAATTGACAACACCCGTCATGCTCTTAAGGCGTCCAGTGCCGGAGATGAACTGGTTGAAAAGCGAAAGATCAATCACTCCGGCTGCCTTAAACTTCAGGTTCGGAGAATTGAAGTTATTTACAGAGAGGTCGCCATCCAGGGAACCAAGCTTGGTTTTGGCAGAAAGACTGTTGATATCAAGGGCGGAGGTGGAAAGCGAGCGCTTTGATCCATTGGTGAAATTTCCTTTGAACGTGAGTGATGTAATCTTGTTTTGCATTCCCGGAATGCTAACGGAAACGCCATTGACATTCACCATGGCTGTCACCAGCGGACTTGTTTTATTGTTCAGCTTGCCTTTTATCTCAGCCGCCAATTGCATTTTGCCGTTACCCTTAATTCCGTGAAATTTTTCCGACAATTGGGTCGGAAGGAGACTGGGAATGTCCTTCACTGAAATATCTTTCCCTCTTATTGAAAGGTCGAATACCGGATCGCTTTTTTCCCGAACGATGTTCCCATGAACCTGGAAAATATTATCCTCGATGATGAACTTATCTATATCAAGAGCATAGCTTTCTTTTCCAGTGGTGACTGCCAATGCTCCGTCAAAGCTTATTTGCTTGCTTTGAGCGTAATCAATTTCTTTAATGCTTAAGGTGTGAGAGAATGCATTGCCAATTGTCTTAATAGAGAAGTTCTCACCTGTGAATTGTCCTACCACCATTGCATCATCCACCTGTATTTGTATATCAATATCAGCCACTTCATCAAGCATCGTATAGCGGATGTTTTTTAACAGGGCC
>CAYOYI010000425.1:0-3789 GCA_964408105.1 uncultured Chitinophagaceae bacterium
AGCCTGCAACTGATGCCACTTCCACCCAATAGCTCCCGCTTTCGGTAACAATCAATTGTTGCGTAGTGTCTCCTGTGTTCCATAGGAAGCTTGAGCTGGAATTACCAGCATCAAGAGTTAGAGAGCCTTCAATAATTGTAGTGTCATCCCCAAGGTAAACCTGTGGTTCCGCTTTAAATGCACTGATATCAGCATAGTATAATTGCCCACCTCCAACTGAAAGTTCATCGGTAATATAAATTTCATTTTCAGATAGAAAACAAACAGCTTCTTTCTGCGTCAGGCTTCCCAAAGAAAGCTGTTGAACATTTCCTCCGAAAAAATCAGTGCCTGCGAAACAACTGAATAACCAGAGCTTGTCTTGTGTAAGGAGGATAAGTTTCTTCCCGTCCGGACTAATATCTGCACCGGTGATCCACCAAAGTACACTTGGCCCCGGACCGGTATAAAAGCTGTCCATCAAGTCTGCAACGTAATTTCCATCCGCATCCGGCAGGCGATACATTTTTGTAAATCCATCAAAAGGGTTCGTCCTGTTTTTTGAAAACAAATACAGGGAATCCCTGAACCATATGATGGCTTCCATATCAAAATTCTGGTCGCTTGCCGGGGGCGGAAAAGCCGACTGATCGGGATAGCCAAAATGGATTTTTTCTGCAGTAACGCTGTCATTAGAATGCTGGTCAGGATCTTGAATTTTATAAATGACCAGGTTTTGTCTCGCATTGCCATTGTTACCAAAATCACCAATAAAAATATTTCCATCATCATCTCGTGCCAGATCCTCCCAATCAGAGTTGCCAGCATTAGTGACAACCAGCGAGCGAATTATATTTCCGCTGGAATCAACTTGGTAAAGTATTGGAGGATTACCACTATCACCGTGCGACCAGAAAGTGTTGTCATCAGTAACTTCTAATCCAGACGTTTCAGCGAGTTGTGATGGGAGTGTAGTAACCGTGCGCAGGTTTAACTGCTGCGCTGCCACTGATGTTATCATCAAACTCCAAACGATAAAAAGCAGCAACCTCATTTATTAAATTTATTATGGACAAGGCCCACCAATCCAAGAAACAAGGCCTTCTTTTTCGGCATAGCAAGAGTTCGTGTAAGTCACATCATTGCATCCGCACACGGGATCCCAATTCGGGGAACATACCCGAAGCGGATCTCTCAGGTCATTGTCAACGCAATTAACCGTATTTCCGCAGGAGAAAAGAAGAAGCGACAAAAACAAACCACTTATTGCTTTCATTCTTTCAAACATAGTCAAAATTCGAGCAGAAGGACTTTGTTGATCCTGGAGGCTCGTGTACGTGGATTCAAGAACTCTAACCTGAGGTTTGCAATGCTATAAGTCTCAAAAGAATCGCGGACAGTGAATGGCACTTCAGCCTGCCTGATCTCCCCAAAGTCACTTTCTTTAACCAACAGCCACAGCGAATCTCCAGCAATCTTTACATCCTCACCGGAGTGAAGAATCTGTCCCTGTATCCCTGCATAAAAGTCAAGCGCGTGAGAATGGATTTTGTAGCTGTAAATTTTTTCCGATGGAACCTGCTGCTCTTTTAAATACTCAGCAATTCGTTTAGAAGGCTGGTACTCCAGCAGTGCCGGATAAAAATGCAGATGTAACATTAATCCAAAGGCTACTATAACCAACAATGAAGCGATTTCAATTCCGCTCTTTTTAAAAGAAATTAGAAATGCAAGTATGACCAAAGCAATAAGAACGGCCATAATAAATGGAGACTTCAACGGAAATATCCAGGCCACAACAACAGCTCCAAGAACGCAAATCCCTGACAAAATGAATCCCTGAACCGGTTTAGCCCAAATGAGATTTTTGGAATTTCTCAGTTGAATAATAAAATCTGCTGTCATCACCGAAGCCAAGGACGTCACAACGAAAATGTAGTGCGGGAGCTTGTAGTGCGAAAATGACAGCGCAATGAATGTGAGCGCTAAAGCTGAAAACGAAATATATTCATCATTTCCGGCTACATTAAATTTCTGTTTGAATATCACTGTTAGCTTTCTCACCAACGCCACCACGAACAAAAAAGTCCACGGAATAAATGCCCATAGGAAAGTATGTACAAGGAACAAATATCCTGCGTCATTATGCCAGCGGTTCTCACCCGTTAGCCGGCCAAAGCTTTGCGTCCAGAAGTAAAATTTAAAACCAATCCAGCTATATTGCTGATACAACCCAACGCACATAGGTAGAATCACAATCGCCACTATCAGCTGCAAAACCAGCCATTGCCATTTCAGGAAAGGACTGAAACGCCTACGCAGTGCGGCATCACTTCCGAATGCGATCAAAGGTATCATAAAGCCAATCGGACCTTTAGCAAGCATGGCCAGCCCGATTCCAATTCCTGACCAGACAAGATTTTTCAATTGCTCCCCCCGGATGTATTCTGCAATCTGCCAGAATGAAAAAGAAACAAACCCCGCAAGCATCGCATCTGTCCTTACATCATTGTTCATGGAGATCATCGCCTGGCATGAAGCCAAAATGATTGCGGCAAGCTTCGCTGTTTCCTCTCTGTAATAAATCTTTGCAAAACGATAAATGGAATAAAATCCAAGAAGCGAAACCAGGAACGAAGGCAATTTGTAAGCGACCGTTGAAACACCAAAGAGTTTGAATGAAAGGCATGACAACCAAAACAAAAGTGGTGGCTTGTCGAGGTAATCATTTCCCCAATGCTTCACCTGCAGGTAGCTCTTGTTCATCAGCATTTCCAGCGAAATGGAAGCATATTGCGCAGCATCCACATCCATCACATCGATGAACAATCCACTGATATAAACTGCAGCGAGTCCGATTATAGCTATCCAAAATGCAAATTGAGAGAAGCGATTTTCCATTCGGGAGCCCAAATATCGGTAATGCGTCACTTTGAAAAAAAAATTGCAAGTTTTCAGACAAATCCTTTGGATTTGCCAGCCGGGAAATGACAAGGAACTCGGTCTCCCTCTCCCGTGGGAGAGGGGCGGGGTGAGGCGGCTAATCGTCTCCAAGCAATTGGAATCATTATTTTTGTCACGCATGAAAAATCCTTTTAAACCGGGCGATAAAAAGACTTTCCAGCGGATGATCACAAAGGAAGATTCAGCCACCTTTGAATCAGGACAGGTGCATGCGGTATATTCAACGTTTGCGCTTGCGCGTGATGCGGAGTGGGCTTGCAGGCTTTTCGTGCTGGAAATGAAAGAAGCGGATGAAGAAGGTATCGGCACGTTCATCAGCGTGCAGCACTCCTCCCCTGCCATGATTGGCGAAACCATAGTTTTTGAAACTGTGCTTGAAGAAGTCAAAAGGAACGAAGTGATCTGCAGTTACGAGGCAAAAGTTGGGAAGAGGCTTATCGCTACAGGAAAACAGGGACAAAAAGTTTTGAAGAAAGAAAAGCTTAAAGAGGTTTTTGAAAAAGCGCAAAATGGCTGAGCAAACTATCAATATCAGAAACAAGCGCGCCTCTTTTGACTTTAACCTTCTGGACAAGTTCACTGCCGGGATTCAATTGACGGGAAGTGAGATCAAATCTTTGCGGAACGGGAAAGCATCACTGAGCGAAGCGTTCTGCGTTTTTCGCCATGGAGAGTTATGGGTGAAGAACATGCACATCGCTGAATATGAAAGAGGTGCCTATGCCAATCACGAACCTCTGCGGCAGCGAAAGCTGCTTCTCAGAAAGAGTGAACTCAATAAGCTCGAAAAAAAGATCAAGGAAAAAGGGCTCACCATCATTCCGGTTTCGGTTTTCATTTCTGAGC
>CAYOYI010000426.1:0-3771 GCA_964408105.1 uncultured Chitinophagaceae bacterium
TTTCGTCTCTGATTTATAGGACTTACTTTTAAATCTAACTCTTTGATAATCAAATTATTATATAGAGTAAGGAACAGGTGAACAAATTGAGTTGGGATTAGGCTTTGAAAAGTCGGTGTTTGTTACAATCTTTATACGGGTTTTACGTTAGGTAAAAAATCTGACTTTTTAATGAACTTGTACCATCTTGAAAAGGTTATTCGTTTACCTGTGGTTAAGGTTAACTAAACTTTGAGGCCGAATGTAGGTCTGTAGAAGGAAACGGGAATAAACACACAGCGCAAACTTTTAAAACAGTAAACTCAACCATGAGAAATTTAAAGATTTCAAAACAAATTACCGATCGGTCAGGAAGATCTATTGAAGCTTATCTGAGGGAGGTAGCCGTGCAACCCATGATTACCGTGGAGGAGGAGGTGTACTTGGCAAAACGCATCAAACAAGGTGATCTTGATTCACTTGAAAAATTGGTAAGAGCTAATCTCAGGTTTGCCATCAGCGTGGCCAAGCAATACCAGCATCACGGCTTGCCGTTAGAAGATTTGATCAGTGAAGCAAATATTGGTTTGATCAAGGCGGCTGAGCGCTTTGACGAAACCCGCGGGTTTAAATTCATTTCTTACGCAGTATGGTGGATCAGGCAGTCCATTCTAAAAGCAATTTCAGAAAAATCCAGAAGGATTCGTTTACCTATCAACAGAGCAAAAATTGCGAAGGAAATAGCAGATGCTGCATTAAGGATTGAGCAATTTCACGAAAGAAGCGCTACTGAAGAGGAAATTGGTGAAGCAGTGGATTTGACACCAAATGAAGTTCGCGAGGTGCTTGACATGACCATGAAGGCACGCTCCATTGATGCTCCGATGAGCGAAGGAGAAGAGGACTACAGCATGAAGGACTTCATGGAAGATCAGAATGTTCCGCGTCCTTCCGATGGTTTAGATAGGGAGTCACTTTTTATCGAAATTGAAGGGATGCTTTCTTCCTTGGGAGAAAAAGACGCAGAAATTCTTAAGCTTTCATTCGGACTTAATGGAAACTATCCGATGTCATTGGAAGACATCGGGCTGAAGCTCGATATGAGCAAAGAGCGCGTAAGACAGCTTCGTGAAAAGGCTTTGAAAAAGCTGCGCCATTCTTCCAAATCAAAAAGGCTTAAAGCTTACTTATAATTTAGGGTTTTAGGGTTAAGGAAATCGAAAGGCAGGTATCTACCTGCCTTTCGATTTTTTATTCACACACTTCTGTTCCATACAAGATCGCACTGCATCAAAACAAAAAAGCCGCTCCATTTCTGAAGCGGCTTTTTTATCACGTGCTAAAAAATTAGGATAAGTTCTTATTGAGGTGCTTTGCCATCTCGAACATGCTAACGGTCTTTTTGCCTCCAAAAACCTTCTGGAGCTTTGCATCAGCATTGATGTTTCTCTTATTTTTTGCATCCTGAAGCTTGTTCTTCTTGATGTATTCCCAAACCTTCTTCACCACCTGCGTGCGGGGCAGTGCTTTGCTGCCGACCACTTCTGCGAGTGCTGCGCTTGGATTTAAAGCTTTCATGAATGCTGCGTTTGGTTTACGCTTGGTTTTTGCTTTTGCAGGCTTTTTAGCCGCCTTTTTCTTAGCTGGTTTTTTTGCTTTTGCCATTTTTAATTTGGTTTTGTGCTGCAAAGAATAGAAAGTATTTCTCTACATGCAAGTATTTGCTGAAATAGTTATGCACATTTCTCTCTCAACTTTCAGTGAAGTTGCATAGTGGGAAGTGCAATGAAAAAGCCGGATAATTTTTCTACCCGGCTTTCAATGAGTTTCCTTAAGAATTTTTTTTGCAGCGTTGAATATTGCATCGTCTTCGATGCGAACGAACCCTCCGTTTGCTCCGATCTCATAGTGAACGCCTGAAGAAGCCCCGCTTCGATAATTTGTCGCGCCAAAATAATTTCTAACGGTCTGCTCATCAATGTGCAAGTCGTTAGCAATGCGCTTCATGCTGCCATGCGGCAGGCTGTCTTTAACTTTCCTGAATTCAGTGAATGGGAGAATCATTTTGGAAAATTTTTTGGGTGATGAAAAAGAACAACTTCCGAAGATTTAAATTAAAAAACTTTTCTGACAGACAAGCAAAGGTTTCGAACTTTTTTGAATTCGAACGCAATTTGCCTGCCCGTTCCTCTGTGCAATGATTAAAATTTTTATCTTTGAGGGTTTAGGAAACCGCCCACAATGGTTAAAATGAAAATAAAGCAGCTATTAACGGTCGTCTTCGCGGTGGCCGGGTCTTTGTTTGTTCATTTTGAGGCTTCTGCCAGCCATTCCATGGGTGCAGACCTCTCATTTCAATGCCTTGGGGGTGATAGTTTTCTGTTACGGCTTAATTTTTATCGTGACTGCGCAGGGATTTCTGCCCCGCTAAGCGCAACTGTGAATATTGGAGCATCAGCCTGTGGCATTGGCAGCACAAACTACACACTCCCGTTAGTTTCCAGTCAGGAGGTTTCGGGTGTATGCCCAGCACAAATAGCAAGCACAACCTGTGGCAGCGGCTCGTTGCCGGGTGTGGAGCAATATGTTTATGAGTCCATTGTGGTGTTATCCCAGCCATGTTCCGACTGGGTTATCAGCTATTCACTTTGCTGCAGGAACGATCAGATCACTAATTTGCAATCACCGGGATCTTATGACATTTACGTAGAGGCGCACTTGAATAATACTAACGGAAATTGTGATAACTCTCCTGTTTTTACTACGCTCCCTGTTCCTTATCTATGTGCCGGTCAGCAGTTCAACTACAATCACGGGGCTATCGATGTCGATGGAGATTCCTTGGTTTATACTTCCATTAATCCTTTAGGGGGGCCGGTGACAACTATTCCTTACGTTGGATCATTTAATCCCGGTAATCCTCTGAATACAACAGGCGGATTCAATTTTAACTCCGTAACAGGTCAAATGACTTTTAGGCCTACTGGCGGACAAGTTGCCGTTATAACCGTTCTGGTCAGAGAATATCGGAATGGCGTTTTGATTGGTTCAACAATGCGCGACATACAGGTGGTAATTCTTTCCTGCACTAATAATCAGCCTGCTGCCAGTAACATCCTTAACAATGTTGGGGGTGTTCTTCAGGATAGCCTGTCCATTGAGGTGTGCCCTGATGAGAACCTTAGCTTTCAGGTAATGGCGACAGATCCGGATGCAGCAAATAATTTAACGATGACATCAAATGTCATGCAGTCAATTCCGGGAGCCACATTCGTTGTCAGCGGCAGTGGTGATACTCTATTTGGAACCTTTACATGGAAGCCAACTCCGCTTGATACTGGAGTAAATGTACTGACTGTAACTATTTCTGACGGGGCGTGCCCGATTATAGGTACTTCAGTTGTGAGCTATTTGATTTATGTGCTTGATGGCACATCGGCAGGTCCTGATTTAAAGTACTGTGTTGCCGGAGGCCCGGTTCAGCTTGCCGCCAATGGCGGAAATAATTTCGTTTGGAGTCCATCCATCGGGCTTTCCGATTCAACTTCACGCACTCCGCTTGCTTCACCCCCGGTAACAACCACCTATACTGTTACCAGCGATCTTAGCAGTCTTTGCAATAATGTGGACACGGTAACGGTGTTCGTTGTTCCGGATTTCTTACTAAGTGTTGTTCCTGATGATACTATTTGCCGTTATGGTTCCACCATTTTAGGGGTAACTACCGATGCCCAATATGCACCTTACATCTATGAATTGACTCCGGATGAAAGTTTAATCGGTACTTCAACA
>CAYOYI010000427.1:0-428 GCA_964408105.1 uncultured Chitinophagaceae bacterium
AAATCCTGAAGGGACAAGGGATTGCTTCCAATAACAACGCTCATTCTGTTCTTTCCTTTAGTAGATGGCTTCGCGGGGGTCAAAGTTACAAATACATTACTATAATGTTACCATTCAAAATTCCCGGTATCCACCTAACAAACAAGTTGCATCAAGGTTTTAAATTACAAAATCTCAGGAACGTACCAAGCGGCAGGTTTTGACCGGTTCCTGACGGGATGATAAGTTCCCCGATTTCCCTGTTTTCTTTACCAAAATGCTGCCGAATCAAAGTGTCTAAGATAACTGCTGAAAATCCAACGGAATAGACATTAATCAAGAGAAAATGGTTGTCAGGCTTGAACAACTGTGAACAAAGCCGCATCATTTCATTTAATTGCTGTTCAAGCAGCCATTTTTCCCCTTCTGGTCCGCGTCCGTAGGCGGGT
>CAYOYI010000427.1:438-3766 GCA_964408105.1 uncultured Chitinophagaceae bacterium
CCTTGATAAGTATTTCCGCGCTTCACTTCCCGCTTCACAAATTTGAGCGCGTCTTCAACCACCCATCTTGTAATTCCTTCAAGGTTACTGGCCAGTTTGTTTTCATTGGCCCAATTTACCACCTGCCTTACGGAATCAACATGCACTACTTCAGCGCCTGCAGCACACGCAGCCAATGTTGATCCGCCCGTATAGGCAAACAGGTTCAGCACCTTTGGAGCCTCACCCTTACCCTCTCCTAAGGAGAGGGAACCGATCGTTTTTACGTTTTTATAGATGAACTCCCAGTTCTCAGCCTGCTCCGGGAAAATTCCAATGTGGCCGAAAGCGGTAAGAGATAGGTTGAACTTCAAGTCAAGCTGTGAACTTTTGTAAGCCATCGTCCACTTATCCTTCATTTGAGGTTTTTTGTTCCATCTTCCTTTTTCGGAGGTTATGGTAAGATCATTCCGGCCTTTTTCACGATCATATCTTGCATGAGATAATTTCGTCCATTCGGATTCCGGTAATCGCTTATCCCAAATCGCCTGCGGTTCCGGCCTTGCTAAAATGAATTCTCCGAATCGTTCAAGCTTCTCAAAGTTGCCTGAATCCAGCAGCTCATAATCTTTCCAGTAGTGGGATGACAGGAAAAGATAAGGAAGGTTCATGCGCAATAATACTTAATTTCAGCTCGACTAAAATTGATGCTCCAACCCAGGGATGTCCGAAATTACTTCAGTTAAAAACCCAAGGATTCAGCGGATAATTAAGCTGCGTGAAAAATCCCGCGAGCGAAAACAAGAAGGGCTTTTCCTGATCGAAGGAGGAAGAGAACTTTTGCTTGCGATGAAAGGGAATTATACCATCAGGGAGATTTACTATAATACCGAGATAGCTGATTCGAAGATTATTCAAGAACTCAGGGCGTCAGGGAAGCAATTGCAATGGAGTGAATTGGAAAAAGGAGTTTATGAGAAAATTGCAGTTCGCGGAACAACTGAAGGTTTAATAGCCGTTGCTGAAATCAAAAGACATGATATTAAAGACCTGAAGTTGTCAAAGAATCCATTACTGTTGGTTATTGAGAATGTGGAGAAGCCCGGTAACTTGGGGGCATTGCTAAGGACAGCAGATGCAGCAGGACTGGACGCGGTCATTATTTGCGATCCTGCGGTTGATCTGTATAATCCCAATGTGGTGCGTTCGAGTTTAGGATGTGTCTTCATAAATCAAATTGCGGTTAGTGATTCGATGCACGCTTTGAGTTGGTTAAGAAAAAAAAATGTGAGCACTTTGGCAGCAACACCGGATGCTGAAAAAAATTATGCTGAAGCGGATCTGAAAGAATCATGCGCCATTATTGTCGGCTCTGAAGCTGAAGGATTGAGTGATTACTGGATGAATAATGCCGATGAAAAAATCCTGATTCCGATGAGCGGAGAGATTGATTCATTGAACGTTTCGGTTTCGGCTGCTATCATTTTATTTGAAGCCCTTAGACAACGTGCAAATAGTTGACCGAATTTTCCAATTAACGGTTAACCATTAACGGATAACATTATTAAATTTGCAACCCTCTCTCTGTAGCTCAGTTGGTAGAGCAAATGACTCTTAATCATTGGGTCGAAGGTTCGAGTCCTTCCAGGGAGACTAAGACAGTAAAGGCTTTCAGCAATTTAAGTTGGAAGCCTTTTTTGTTGGTTTAAATTAACAACCTTTTACAGCTCTAATTATTATCTTCGTACTGGATGCTTAAAAGAACTGCAACATTTACGTTTCTCTCACTTGCGTATGCGGTTATCCTGGGGCACAGTATAGTCCCCCACCACCACGATTCAACGCACGAGTCGGTTATAGCTCACCAGGCTTACCATCCTAACCATGATGATGACGGATTAAACAACCCTTTCTCTCATTTCTTTCACTCAGGTGATGATGCATTCTACACTGTAAATCACAACTTCAGCAATAACTTTATAAGGCAGCTTTGTGTGGTAGCTGTTGCATCTTTTGATGATTTTTTGTTTTCGCCCCCTCTATCAAGGCAGGCAGGCTTTTCACCTCCTCCTGATCCTTTCGCCTACATTTCGCCTCATGTTCTTACATCAGGCTTGCGGGCTCCGCCTTCATTTAAAGCGTAACAGGTTTTCATTTTCGGGAACCGTCTCCTTTCGCATGATTGCAATGCGAATTGTGATTCTTATTCATTTCACTTTAAACATCACATCAATGAAAAAATTACTGTTGCCTTTGGCACTCGTTACAGGTTTTATGTTCAGTTGTGTTCAACCTCATACCCATAACCATGATGACCATGAACATGCAGCCGGAGATGGTTTGGAACCCCTTGCATTTACCCTCTACACTGATCAAACCGAATTGTTTGTAGAGTTCAAGCCTTTGGTTGTTGGAACTGAAAGCCGTTTTGCTGCCCACTTCACCAAGTTGGGAGAAGTTTTCACGGCATTTACCGAAGGCAACATAACCCTAACATTGGATGTTGGAGGAAAGACTGTAACAATTACAGCTACCGAACCACAGGTGCCGGGCATTTTCCGTTTGAGGCTCACCCCTGAAACTGCCGGAATCGGTAGGCTCACTTTCGATATTAAAACGAAAGACTTCACCGATCAGATCATCATTGACAGTGTTAAAGTGTATGCTGATGAAAACACTGCATTGGCAGAGCAGGAAGATGAAAGTGGCGGAGGCGATATCGCCTATTTGAAAGAGCAGGCATGGAAGGTGGAATTTGCCAACGCTCCTGTAAAAAAACAACCGTTCAGCGACATTATCAAAACAAGCGGTCAGGTACTTTCCGCTCCCGGTGATGAAATGACGGTAGTTGCAAAGGCAGGAGGCGTTGTCAGGTTTTCAAGGAGCAAAACCATTATTGGCTCACAAGTGAATGCAGGGACCAATCTCTTTACTATCACAAGCGGTGATTTGGCACAGGGCAACATTGATGCAGCTTACAGAGAAGCTAAAGCCAATTATGAAAAGGCGAAGGCAGATTACGAGCGGGCAAGCGAATTGGTAAAAGACAAAATTATTTCTGAGAAAGACTTTCAGGATGCGAAGCTGAAATATGAAAATACACAGATTACTTACAACACCTTGGCTAAAAATTATTCGTCAAGCGGGCTGTCTGTTACATCACCGATGAATGGCTACATCAAAAATATTTTAGTAACAGAAGGTCAGTTTGTAGAAGCCGGAACCCCGCTTGCCACAGTATCAAAAAACAAGAAGCTGATTTTACAGGCCAATGCTTCTCAAAAATATTTTGACAGGCTTGCTTCCATTACATCTGCCAATTTCAGGACAACGAACAGCGAAAAATATA
>CAYOYI010000428.1:0-3754 GCA_964408105.1 uncultured Chitinophagaceae bacterium
ACCACTCATCAGGCAAGCAAGATCCTCGGTTGAGAGGTGACCGGTAAAAACCACGTCTTCTTTGTACTGCATACAATTGTACATGTCAAGCGCCTCCTGGAACTTCCATGCCATTCTTCCGGCAATTACCAGCTTGGTGCTACCCGGATTTTTTTCTTTAAACACTTCAAATGCCCGGAAGATGTTTGCCAGGTTTTTTCTGGGTTGAATAGCTCCGGCATAAATGAAATAATCTCCTTCGATTCCAAATTTCCTTTTTACAATTACAATTTCATCTTCCGTTTTCGGAGAATATTCGCTTCGTGAACCATTGTACACCACATCAATTTTACTCTCAACAATTCCGTAAGTTTTGATGACATCCTGTTTTGAAAACTCCGAAACGGTTGCGATGCGGTCTGCTCGCTTTGCAAAGCGTTTGGAATAATACTTGAGATATTTTTTAATCAGAAAGCCTACATGGTCAGGAAAATGTTCAAATGCAATGTCGTGAATGACAAGTAATGTTTTAATATCCGTATTCAACGACAGATAACCATCGGTTGAAATGAAAAGGTCTGCCTTCACCTTTTTTAGTTGGCTAGGAACACCATGCTCAAACCACCAATACCATAAAACAGGGTGTCGTGATTGCGGATGAATAATTATTGGTGTGATGTTACTTGAGAAGATAAATTCATCCGGGAATGCTCTGTCAAAGAAAAAAAAGAACTGGTGCTCCGGATGCTTGCGCGTGATACGCTTCATCGTTTCGTAGGTGAACCAACCGATACCTTCGAGTCTATTGGCCAGCAGAAAACGGGTATTGACGGCTATTTTCAAGAGGAAGTTAAAAGTGAATGATTATAGATTTCCCGAAATTAAAAATTTGAAATCTTACCAAAAGGGCAGCCTTTATTAATAGGCTTCCTGAATTTTATTACAATCGGAGTTTGGAAATTTGAATAAAACGACTTTATATTTGCTCCCAGTTCTTTTTAAATGTTGCTTATCTAGAAAGGTGGAGGGAAAGGCCCTTCGAAACCTTAGCAACCGGTTCCGGTGCAAACTGGAAATACGGTGCTAATTCCTGTCTCGAGTAATCGGGATGAAGATAAGTTAGTGAGAATACTAAAAGAGCCATCTGGCTCAATTCGCAATCTCTTCTGACTTATCGGGAGAGATTTTTTTGTTTTAGGACAAAGGATTTTCTTCCCGATACCTTCCTTCATAAGCTGCGCAAACAAAAAACAAAATGAAGGAAGAAACAAAGATCTTACAAGCTATTCCGGTTGATGAACTGACAGGTGCCGTGTCAACGCCCATCTATCAGACCGCCACTTTTGTTCACGAACTACCTGGTGTCACCAAAGGGTTTGATTATTCACGCACGAATAATCCAACGCGCCAGGTACTTGAAAACCTGCTGGCTGAATTAGAGGATGGGCATTCGGGATTTGCATTCGCTAGTGGCGTTGCAGCAATTGATGCCGTGCTCAAGTTGTTGCATGCTGGTGATGAGATCGTTGCCGTTGATGATATCTATGGCGGCACCTTCCGACTTTTTTCAAAAATTTACGACCGCTTTAATATCAAGGTCAATTATGTTGACACAACGGATATCGAAAATGTGCGGGCTGCTTTCACAGCTAAGACCAAATTAGTTTGGCTCGAAACTCCAACCAATCCTACACTCAGAATTTCTGACATTAAAGTGATAGCTGATTTAACCCACGAAGCAGGAGCCTTGCTGGTGGTTGACAACACCTTCGCCTCTCCCGCTTTGCAAAAGCCAATCCAGTTAGGCGCAGACATTGTAGTTCATAGCGCAACAAAGTATTTAGCTGGTCATTGTGATGTGATTGCAGGAGCAGTTGTGGTGAATTCAGAAGAACTATCCAATGAGATCAAGTTCATCCAAAACGCAACGGGAGGAATACTTGGCCCATTTGATTCATGGCTCACGATCAGGGGAATCGAGACCCTGGCGCTACGCATTGAAAGAAGTTGTGAGAATGCTTTGAAGATTGCCCGGTTTCTGGAAAGTCATGAGGCAGTTGAGCAAGTAAATTATCCCGGTTTGGAGTCACATCCGAATCATGATTTAGCGAACAGCCAGCAGAAATATTTTGGAGGGGTTATCTCTTTCACACTGAAGAGTAACAACATTGATGATGCTATTCAGTTTGCATCCAATACTTCGTTTTTTAATCTCACAGACAGTGTGGGAGGAGTTAAAAGCTCTATTAGCCATCCCGTTTCCATGTCTCATAAGGCCATGACTCCTGAAGCAAGGAAAAAAGCAGGAATCGGCAATTCGCTGATTCGCCTTTCGGTTGGTATTGAACATGCAGATGACCTGATAAAGGATTTAGGTGAAGCTTTCATCAAGATCACGAGCAGTAGCCTGGCTCCTCCCCGCTTAGGGGAGACCCAGAGGGGTAAGTCCGGCAATACGCCACCCCCTTGTGTTCCCCCTTTAGGTGGGAAATCAATCCCTCATGGCAATCATTCAATCACAGAAATCACAGTCAAGACAATATGAACCGCAACCATATCAACCTCGGCATCTTCGGATTCGGTGTTGTCGGGCAGGGTCTATATCGTGTGCTGAATCAAACGAAAGGTATTCGAGCAACAGTGAAGAAAATATGCATCAAGAATCCGGAAAAGTCACGTCCTATAGATGCCGGTTATTTCACGACTAACCGTGATGACATTCTGAATGATCCGGACATCAACGTCATCGTTGAGTTGATTGACGATGCCGATGCAGCTTACGAAATTGTGAGTGAGGCATTGAAACGCGGGAAGGGAGTTGTTTCTGCCAGCAAAAAAATGATCGCGCAACATCTTCCTGAATTGTTCGAACTTCAGAATAAATACAAAGTGCCATTCCTTTATGAGGCCGCTGTCTGCGCCAGTATTCCCATCATCCGTAATCTTGAAGAATATTACGATAATGACCTGCTTAAATCAGTTGAGGGAATCATCAACGGATCAACTAATTACATCCTCACTAAATTGTTTGAAGGTAACAAGAGTTATGAAGTAGCCTTGAAAGAAGCCCAGGTCAATGGTTTCGCAGAATCAGACCCATCATCAGATGTTGAAGGTTTTGATGCAAAGTATAAACTCTGTATCATCTTGCTTCACTCGTTTGGCTTGTTTGTGAAGCAGGAAGATGTTTTCAATTACGGTATCACGCACATTAACGAATTCGACATCAACTTTGCCAAACAACGTGGCCACAAGATTAAATTGATAGCTAAGTGCAGGCAAGAAGATAATGGCGTCTCTGCATTTATCCTTCCAAAATTTGTGAATGGTAACAGCCGCCTCACCAGCATTGATGAAGAGTATAATGGAGTGGTGGTTGAAAGTGCGTTTTCTGAAAATCAAGTTTTTGTGGGAAAAGGCGCAGGCGGCAATCCAACAGGCTCAGCAGTGCTTTCTGATATTTCCGCGCTAACCTATGATTACAAATATGAGTACAAGAAATTTCATCAGCAAAATGGAATTTCCCTGAAAGATAATGTTCCACTTGAAGTCTATGTGCGTTACAACGACATAGATAAAATTAATACAGCTGATTTTACAGTAATCAAAGAAAGATACGAATCTGATTCATTCAGCTATTTGATCGGTATTACAACGTTGAAACAATTAAAGCATTCAGCTTGGGTAAAGGATAAAAAGGCAAGTATAATCTTGATGAACTAACCCTTCACTTACATGAACTTTGGTTGGCTTTTCAAGGACAAAGTCACCAGGA
>CAYOYI010000429.1:0-3745 GCA_964408105.1 uncultured Chitinophagaceae bacterium
GATCAAACATGGCATTAGTCGGAAAAAAGGCACCTGCATTTAAGGCCAAGGCAGTTATAAACGGTGGCGATTTTGTGGAAGATTTCTCACTTGAAAAGTATAAGGGGAAGAACTATGTGATATTCTTCTTTTACCCGATGGATTTTACCTTCGTATGTCCTACGGAGCTTTTGGCCTTCCAGGAAAGGCTTGAGGATTTTGAAAAGCTCGGGACAAAGATTGTAGGCTGCTCCGTTGACTCACATCAGTCGCATTGGGCATGGCTGCAAACACCGCTGAAAAAGGGAGGCATTGAAGGGGTCACCTATCCCATTGTTTCCGATTTCACAAAAACCATCGCCATGAATTATGGCGTATTAGCCGGTGATTATGATTATGATGAAGAAGGCAATGCGGTATTCAACGGTGATCCTGTTGCCTACCGCGGGCTTTTCCTCATTGATAAGAATGGCGTGGTGCGCCATCAGTTGGTGAACGACCTGCCTCTCGGACGCAGCGTTGAAGAAGCTATCCGCATGGTGAAGGCACTCCAGTTCAATGAATCAAAAGGTGAAGTTTGTCCGGCAAACTGGAATGAAGGCAAGCAGGGCATGAAAGCCACTCACGATGGCGTGGCCGAATACCTCGCGGAGCATGAAGAAAGCACGGCTGTAAGCATGTAACATTGATTTATTGATTTATCCGGCAAGACAATTTAACCAATTGTCCTGCGGCACAAAAAAACGGCACTCCAGTATGCCGTTTTTTTTTACGCGCTTTGCCCCAGATTCCCGCAACGACTTCAAGCCGCAGGGGTTTATGAAATTTCTGCGCCTGTAACTTAAATTCAGGGACAGATGCTTTATTATCAATAGCCGTCAAACTTCAAGGGTTCGAAACTTTCGTAATGTCGTTCCCCTTTAGAATTATTTGTTTTGAAGAATGTAAATCGCCAATCAAAGCCCTGTGATTGCCTTTAATGGCTTTTTTTTGTAACGTTGCGGAGCAATAAAAAACTTGCACCTTATTATGAGTTACTTATCCAAAGACAATGCAGAAATCATTAAGAACGCCAAAATGAAGATTCGCGCTCTCAATCACCCGCTCCGCCAGAAGCTTCTTAAATTGATAAAAGATCATAATGACCGGATTTTCGTAACTGACATTTACAAAAAGCTGCACATTGAACAATCCGTGGCTTCACAGCATCTGGCGATATTGAGAAGAAATGGTTTTGTAAAGACACAACGGGAAGGAAGAACCATTTGGTATAGTGTTAATGATGCTGAAATCAAGCGCCTTATTTCCGTGTGCGAAGAACTTATCGGGTAATTGGGGCCCGCATCACAAAAAATTACGAGCTTCTTTGCCGGCCAATGTTGTCGCCTGCCGGATGGATCAGGTGATTAGTAATGCAACCTAACCACAGCAAAGAAATGACGAATAAAAATGCTGCATTCGTAATTTGTGAATTCGTCATTTGAAACAATTAATCGGCAAACATCCCGCCCGGATCAACATCTTTACTGAGCTTCATGAAATCATCATACCGCGGATACAGCGCGCGGAAGTCATTCGCGGCAAGTGTGAACTCCTTGCCCCAGTGTGGCCGCCCATTATATTTTTTCATTAGCTTTTCAAACACGCTCATATACGCGGGCCACGAATCTTCATTGTATTGATATGCCCCGATGAAGCAGCTATCCCTGCCGTGCGCTGGGCTCAGCCATATGTTGTCGCCCTTCACGAAGCGCACCTCCACCACGAAGTTTATCAGCAGCCCACTGTTTTCAATGAGCGCACGCAGCTCGCGCAAAGCCTGCGCGGCATGTTCCGCGGGAATGGCATACTCGCTCTCTCGATGTTTTGGCGGCATGGGCACGTTGAACACATTGTAGCTTTTATCAACGCGATGAACCTGCTTGAAATGAAGGCCGCGTATCAGCCTGTTGATACGGGGGATCAGTTGCGGGTATATCCTTCCCGTTTCCAGCAGCAGCTTAAAGAAGAATCTTGCAAGGAATGAGTCATTAAACCACTTCTCAATTGCCGGTGGTGTATGGAGCGGCTTGCTCGTGCGCGTATAACGATAAACCTGCAGCACATTCACATGCGGGAACCACCACAGCTTCGGATGGTCGGTTGATTTCAAAAGCTGCGGCAGTTCATCGAGAGCTTTATCAAAATTCACGGGATGAGCATTCTCTTCGAGATGAAAAACCGTTGAGCATTGCAGCGTCACCTCCGTGATTATTCCAAGCCAACCAACGCTCACGCGGAAGGCATTCAGCCTTTCGTCATTTTCATTCAATTGAAGTATTTCACCATTGGCAAGGATCACCTTCATTGTAATCACTTGTGTGGCAAGACAACCGAAACTGATGCCCGTGCCATGCGTGCCTGTAGAGATCGCCCCGGCAATACTCTGCTCGGAAACGGAGCCAAGATTAGTGAGCGACATGCCGTTTTCTTCAAGCACCCTGTTAAGTTCCTTCAGCCGTATTCCAGCCTGCACATGAACTTGGCACCTATCTTTATCTATCCTGATCACATGATTATAAAGATCTAGATTCATGAGGTATCCATCTGTCATCGCCACGCGTGACCACGAATGTCCCGCACCTGCTACCCTAACCTTCAGCCTTTCTGCGGCCGCTTCCTTAATGATGCTGATGATTTCGCTTTCATTCTCCGGCTGAAAATATTTCGCAGCCGTGCAGCTTTCATTGCCCGCCCAGTTTGTGAACCTGAAATTTTGCCTTATCCTCATTTGGAAACAGCCTATGGTGTAGTCAATTTCTTTTCCATCCAGAAGACATCTCAGCGACTGTCAATGGCACAAGCTAATACCATTTTTTGAGAAGCAGGAAAGAGCACCGCAAATAATACTTGAGGCAAGCAGAAATTCACTTCCGAAACCTGTCATCATTTTCAAGCACAGCTTTCTCCATTCGCTGAAATGACTCATCCTTGATGCGGTCAATATCCGCTTCTGTTAATCCTTCAGTCGGGATGGGATCGAGGAAGATGCATTTCACCGTTCCGGGTTTATAGAGAGAGTTTCCTATGGGCATAAGCAGGCCTGCATTGCAAAACACAACAGGCACAATCGGCTTCTGCACTTCCACAGCGATCCTGAATGCGCCTGAGTGAAAAGGCTGAAGCGGCTTGTCTGTTTTATTTCGTGTCCCCTCCGGAAAGATCATAAGAGAAACCCCCTTTTTCATTTCTTCAATGAGCGCACCGATGCTTTTCTTCCGGCTCTCCTTGTCGCTGCGGTCAACGATGACGCATACTTTGCTGAAGATGTACCCGAGGAAGGGAATTTTCATCAGCTCTTTCTTAGCAAGCCCTTTTGAAATATTTCGTGGCGAATACGCCCAGATCATCGCATCGAGGTTTGAGCAATGATTGGTCACAAACACATAGGATTCCTCGGTTTTTATTTTTGGGTTGTCAATCACCTTGATCTTTATCCCGCACATAAACGTCCACACCGTTGCCCACCAGCGGCAGTAGCCAATGACCATCCGGTGAGCTTTATTTTCATTAAAGATCGAATGCACCACAACGATAAAAGCCGCGCCAATCGTCATGAATACAATATAAGTGCCTATCGCCCATGCAGTGTAAATCGTGCGTAAAATCCTTGTGAAAAAATTCATCAATCAGGGGCTGTAAACTTCAAATGGAAAATTTTGGTAAGAATGATTTTAGTACAAGGCGTGAAACACCTCCGCCTTGAACTTTGACACCAATTCCTGCT
>CAYOYI010000430.1:0-3735 GCA_964408105.1 uncultured Chitinophagaceae bacterium
GGTTGAAATTGTAGCAAGACGATAGGAGAAAGAAACAGCGAACCTACAAAAGCACCTGTGATAATCGTTACCTTTCCCAGACCGTCTGTTTTCTTGAGACCACCGTTTAGCAACATTCGCCCAAAATAACACCATGCCCCACCAATTGCCCCGCCTACTAGCCATAGCGTTCGGGCTGGATGGTCAAGGATCGCTTGCGGGGCTTCGACCTGAGTAGAGGAAGCAGGGTTGATGCCTGGAGCTTGTGATACCATCTTGAACGCTTTTGCCGGTTGCTTCTGAGATACAGCGTCAATGAACCCCGCACCGAGGGCAAAGACAATTCCGATCAACGCTGTTTCGATAAATGCCGTTTTCATGGATCGGAATCTCATCAATTTGCCCTTTTGAAGATGCCTTTATTTTAACTAGTTTCACTGTCATGAAAGCGTTTGCACCTGTTTATGTACCGTACACTTAGTGACAGTATGCGTCGAAGTTGGGTTGTTGAGTGTAACGATATTCCCGCTGGCAAGCGTTGCCTGAATGTCGTACTGAAATCGACCTGGATCAAGATTAACAGTATCGGTATCGTTAAATTCAAACTTGCATAACCATGCACCAGCCGAACCAGTAACAGTACACGAAGAAGACTCTACCGGAACTCCAGAATTATTGCCGTCTTCTTTGGTTTGAATACGCAAAACAACAGTAGCTGAACTGAGTGTCAACTGCGTAGTGAGTGTGAAATTGATTGAACGTGAATCAGCTATCTTGTAATCATCTCCCTGAATGATATCGAAATCACCGGTATCAGGGTTGACCACAGGACCAGAGACATTAACTACGCCAGAAGTCAAATGTGCTGCTATCGTTGTTGCCAGTGCATCAATCGTATATATTTGAACTGTTACTGAAATAGCAGAGCTATTAACAAAAGTGAATGCCACATGATCGTAATTCGTTTGCCCTTGGGCTGGAGAAAAACTCCATACGCCTACACCTTCATGCGTTGCCACATCACCACCAACTTGTGATCCTCCATCACCTAATACATAGACGTTAGTTGTACCGGATGTAACAGCACTGCCATCTGTTTTGCTGATAAGCTGAGCGGTAACAACTTGTCCGGATACATTCTTACGCATGAGGAATCCCCGGCTGAATAGTTACAGTCGAATTTACCGCCCATGCTACTTGAAACGCCGATGCCGTTCCGCCTCCGCCTTGATGAAATATGAATAAAAACCATCCGCCCATGAATCACCTATTTGTAAAAGATATTCACGATGAGGTCGTTCGCAGCAGGCGCACCAGTATCAGCATCGGCAACGCCAGTAGTAGCCGCTACACATATTGCCGTATCAAACATGATACCCATGCCGCCTGGACCGAAGTTAGCAGATATATCATCAGAGGTATTACCTGGAATGCCAATGGTGATGACTGGTGTAGTAGAGCCTACAGTAACGCTGGCAGCCGCTGCATTATAGAACTTGAGCCAGCGTGTCGTCGTTGCAGTATTCGTTACCCATGCACCATAGACACAACCTGCAGAAGTCTTAACATCTTCTTCTGTTTCATCAAGATCGAGCGAACGAAAGATAGATAGCCCACCTGCTGTATGCGGTTGTGGCGTAACGATGATCTTACGGTCAAGCGTCATGCGAGCCGCCCCACCGTCGCCTTCGTCAACTGAATCGGTCGAAGCTTCATCAGCCTCAAAGCCTACCATCATTACCTTGGTTGTAGCGGGAGTGAAAGCGGCATCGTCTGCTACAATCGGATCATCGATCAATTGCAAGGCAGTTAATGCACTGCCATCAACTTGTACAGCGAATGTTCCTGCATTCGTTACCGCATGTGATCCAACGGTAACAGTGTTGCCCACGTTAACGTGAAGCCGACCGCTACCATCGGTGATAAGCGGTTGATAATCTGCATCTGTTCCTGACAAAGCCGCTGCCGTATCTTGCCGAACAGACAGGGCCATGATGCCGGTATGCCCTGTTGAGTGAGCAGCATCTTCGGCACGGCTCAACGCTGCAATCGTGGCGAGGTTTCCACCTGACTCAAGAGCAAGTGCTGATGTGTTGAGATTCGTTCCAGCGTTTGCCGTTACAGTAACGGTATTATCCACACTGACTGATAACTGATTGCTAGCATTGACATTAACACCGCGTTCATTACCGGCCGCATCCCGTATCTGGGCATAAATATTACGATTAGCAGACATACGGGCAGCACCAGCATCGCCCTCGTCTACACTATCTGGAGTCGTATCGTCGTATTCAAAACCAGCCATCATGACTTTTGAAGTGGCCGGAGTGAAAGCCGCATCATCTGCTATAACCGGATCATCAATTAACTGAAGTGCTGTCAGGGCCGAACCAGATTCCTGAACCGCAAATGTGCCAGCATTAGTAACAGCGTGAGAACCTACCGTTACTGTTCCAGTAATCGGAATACCCGTAGATGCAATAAATCGTAATTTTGCACTGATTGAACCAGTAGCACTAGCTGCATCAGCATTAGCACCAAAAGGATCAGTAGGAACTGTAACAATATCCACATTGCCAATGTTGTTATCACCCGCTGCGATGCTAAGAACGTCTACATCGCCGATATCAACTCCGCTGTTTGCTGCGAGTTTGCCAATTGCGTTTGTGCCTGCAGGAAGTGCTGTATCGACTACTGCTGATACCCACAGACGACCGGCAGACATCTGGAGAAATTCATAGTCCCCGTCCGCTCCGCTTGTGTTCGCTGGTGTTGCTTTCCTGACTGCAAGCGATGGAACTCCAACATCGCCGTCTGCACTCGCCGCATCCTCAGCCTTGGCAATATTGGTTGCACCAGCCGCTATAGTTGCCTGAACTGCAAAAGTGCCAGCGTTATCAACCGTCAGCGAACCACCCGAATCAGTTACAGGAAACGTACCACCAGTACCAGTCACAAGCCAGGCGGTTGTATTCGCTGTATTGCCAGGCTGTACTGTCCACGTTCCCGACTGAGCTGCCTGAACTGCAAACGTGCCAGCGTTAGTTACTTCATGCGAACCGACTGTCACTGTACCTGTAATGTTTGCAGTAAGATTACCGCTGGCATCAATATTGAGACCACGTTCGTTACCAGCGTTATCCCGAATGCAGACATAAAGGCAGCGATTAGCTGCCATCCGCAATGCCCCGCCATCGCCTTCATCGACGCTATCAGTTGCGGTATTATCAAGCTGAGCCCCAACCATCACGATACGGGAAGTTGCTGGGGTAAATGCCGCATCATCAACTTGTTCAGAACGAATTAAAGCCGGTAATGGATTTGCTGATGAGACATCGCCATCATTCGTTCCGTCTGCACCAATGGTAATCTTGGAGCGTGGAAACTTCACGCCGCCAATATCATCACTGGCTATCGTGTCTCCACCGCTGCCTGTATTCAGTGTTGTGTTGTCTGCCAATTAACCCACTCCTGTTAGAAGCAACCAGTTAGGGTTTTTAGTTGCACCTGCTGCGGCCGCCTCCCTCACCGTTACCTGACACCACTTATGCTGAACCGCACCTGTACCTGCTGCATTCAGATTACCCGTCACCCCCACACCGCTTGAACAGGTCTTGTATCCGCTGCAAACGCTGATCGCTCCAGCGTAATGAGCAGTATCTTGTGTGAGATCAGAAGAGGCAGCGAAAGAACCAGAAGCAGACCAATCGCAATCGGAGCAAATCAAAAGCCCGTTCGCCCCAGGTGTGACGCTTG
>CAYOYI010000431.1:0-3725 GCA_964408105.1 uncultured Chitinophagaceae bacterium
TATTCCTCATGATAGGCGACTGGGTTCGAATCTGGGCTCCTGTTGCCCGAACCCTTCGTAGTGATTCTTTCACTGCATCGGTGGACAACTCCACAGGGTGGTTGAAATGAGCCATCACCGCAAGGTTCTTCCCTGACTTTACGATCTTTTCAAAAAACCACAGCATGTCGTCAGCATCGTCATCATCTGTGAATCGGTAGGGCCAGTAGCCGAAGGCTTTGGTTCCAATCCGTATGGTTTGAAGATTCGGGATATTTTCTTCCAGCAACGGCTCAATGTAACTCGCAAAAACCTTCGTTTTCATGATCATAGGATCACCTCCGGTAAAGAGAACATCAGTTACCTCTTTATGCTCTTTCAAATACTTCACCAAAAGTTCCGTCTCCCGCATAGCGAATTTCAGTTCGTGCATTCCCACAAACTGCGGCCAGCGAAAGCAGAAAGTGCAGTAAGCATGACAGGTTTGTCCCTGGCTTGGAAAGAAAAGAACTGTTTCGCGGTATTTGTGCTGCATTCCGGTAAGTTTGATTCCGTCAATCTTGGGAACATTATGCTCCAACTGGCCGGCAGGATGCGGATTTAAATGCATTCTGATCTCGTTAGCTTGAGATTTGATTTCCTCCTTTATTGCGCCCCTTTTTAAAAGCTCAGCCATTTGATCGAAATGGGATTCTTCCAGCATGTCCTTTTGGGGGAAGGTCAGCGTGAAGATGGGATCATTTGGAACGTTACCCCAATTGATCAACTGATCAATTACGTAGTTGTTGGTTTTAAATGGCAGTACGGTCCCAACAACTTCCATATCAAATTGCATGTCCTCCGAAAGCTTAGCAATCTGAGGTATCTGGCGAAAGTTTTGAAAGGCGTACGATTTATATGGATCGTGCTTCATTTCCTTTAATTTAATTAATTCAGGCTAAAGTTTAAAATCAGTTCCGCAATTGCGGAACAATTTGGAGCAGCGATTAAGTTGGGAGCCGCGATGTCCCGCTCAAGTTTCTCAGCACGGAAAGTGCTCCGAGAAACCGCTTTGATCAAAGCCTGTTAAAAACACAAATCTCGGAAAATGAGGGGAGAATATCCTTTTATTCGTGTTTTTTCTAAGAGGTTGCTTCAACTTCGAGTTCCTTCTTCACTTCTGAAAATGCCTGCACAGCCTTATCCAAATGATGCCTTTCATGCACGGCAGAAACCTGTACACGGATTCGGGCCTGTCCTTTTGCCACAACCGGATAGAAAAATCCAATAACGTAAATTCCTTTCTCTAAAAGCCTCTCTGCAAATTTTTGCGCCAATGGGGCATCATATAACATTATTGGAACTATTGGATGTTCACCCGGCTTAATATCAAATCCAGCTGCTGTCATTTTTTCACGAAAATATTTCGTATTCCGTTCCAGCTTATCGCGTAATGCTGTTGTTTCTGAGAGCATGTCAATTACTGCGATGGAGGCTCCAACAATCGAAGGCGCAAGGGTATTTGAAAATAAGTATGGCCGAGAACGCTGGCGCAAAATTTCCACGATCTCTTTTCTCGCTGAAACAAAGCCTCCAAGCGCCCCACCTAAGGCCTTTCCAAGCGTTCCTGTGATAATATCCATCCTTCCTGTTACGCCCCGGTGTTCATGCACGCCCCTGCCGGTCTTTCCCATGAATCCTGTAGAGTGACATTCATCGGACATCACCAGGGCATCATATTTTTCAGCTAAATCACAAATCTTATCGAGCTGGGCTATGGTGCCATCCATCGAAAACACCCCATCAGTTACTACTATCTTGCTCCTTGCACCTTTCGCCTCTTTTAGTTTTTCCTCCAAATCATTCATGTCGTTATGCTTGTAGCGAAAGCGCTGCGCCTTGCAAAGCCGGATGCCGTCAATGATTGAAGCGTGATTGAGCTCATCGGAAATGATAGCATCCTGTTCTCCTAAGAGTGGTTCGAAAACACCGCCATTGGCATCAAAACATGCCGCATACAGAATAGTATCATCCATCCCAAGAAAATCTGCAATCTTTTTTTCCAACGTTTTGTGAATATCCTGTGTGCCACAGATAAAGCGAACCGATGACATGCCGTAACCGTGTGTGTCAATCGCCTTTTTCGCAGCTTCAATCACTTTCGGATGAGATGATAAGCCGAGATAATTGTTCGCGCAGAAGTTGATGACTGTCTTCCCGGTAGTTGTTTTTATCTCGGCACCTTGAGGGGTGGTTATGATGCGTTCATTCTTGTAAAGTCCTGATTCTTTGATCTCCTTTAGCTCTTGCTGAAGCCGGTCTTTTACTCTGCCGTACATATTTTTTTGTTTTCCACAAATATACTAACCGATTTTCTCGCTCTGTTTTGAATCATTGTATTCTTTCTAACTTTCGGGCGGAAAGAATTATGAAACAAGACAACATCCTCGTTATTGGTGCACTCGGCCAGATCGGCTCAGAGCTGACAACAGAGCTTAGAAGAGTTTTCGGTGATAAACACGTAGTGGCCTCTGATATTGTTGAAAAGAGAACACTTAAAAACCAGGAAGGCATTTATGAGCACCTGAATGTGCTCGACAAAGAACGGCTGAAGATTATCGTAAAGAAGCATAACATCAACCAGATCTATTTGCTCGCAGCAATCCTTTCCGCGCGTGCGGAGGATAATCCTCACTTTGCATGGCGGCTGAATATGGAAAGTCTTTTTCATGTTCTTGAGTTTGCACGAGACGGCCACATTCAAAAGATTTTCTGGCCAAGCTCGATTGCCGTTTTTGGACCCACCACTCCAAGAAAAAATACTCCACAGTTAACGGTTACCGAACCGAGCACCGCTTATGGCATAAGCAAGCTTGCCGGTGAGCGCTGGTGCGAATATTATTTTCAAAAATTCAAAGTAGATGTGCGGAGCCTGCGCTATCCGGGGCTGATCAGCTATAAAACTCCTCCAGGAGGCGGCACCACTGACTATGCGGTGGATATTTATTTCAAGGCAGTGAAAAACAACAGCTACGAGTGCTATTTAAAGGAAGATACTTATTTGCCGATGATGTATATGCCTGATGCAATTAGAGCAACTATCGAGCTTATGAATGCTGATGCAGAAAAAATAAAAATTCGCTCAGCTTACAATCTTGGCGCGATGAGTTTTTGCCCGACAGAAATCGGTGAAGAAATTAAAAAACACATACCCGAATTCTCTATCAGCTATAAACCTGACTTTCGGCAGGCATTGGCTGATTCCTGGCCGCAAAGCATAGATGATAACGCGACAAGGAAAGATTGGGGCTGGAAACCGGATTATGATCTTGAGAGGATGACCGAGGATATGCTGAAGAATTTACAAGGCGCCCCTAAAATTGCAAATCCTAAAGTGGTAAGCTTATGATTACTCAGCCTTGATTGATTCTTTCAGCAATTGTTCACCATCACCATACCCCTGTGGCACAACAAACAAGGATGCCTCCAGAGGCTGGGCTTTGATATTCTTTACAGAATAAGAAAAGTAAGTTTCCCCTGCTGCATTCTTGCTGACAACATCAAGCGGCAACCCGTTAATATGGGCGCCTTTTAGTGCGGCTGTAATTCCTTTTGACTGGAGCACTTGCGGAAAACTTTCGGCAGAGAGTTGAATATCATCTGTGACCCAGCATTCGGTTACCTGATCCGGTGATTCCATACGTACCTGGTAGCAATTATAACCAGCGATTATCTTCTTTCCATCTTGTTGTTTAGTTACGATGACG